>NZ_CALPCY010000052.1:0-34284 GCF_943193115.1 Otoolea muris | reverse complement strand
GGTTTTGTCAATAAAATTCAGGTGGTTCGGCTAAGTGTGGCGAAAATTCATCGTCACGTTTTCGAGAATCCGGGATACAGAGGAACTATGTCATCGCGGCAGCACACGACGGCGCGCGGGCCGGGGCCTGTGCAGGAATATGCCGGCAAAACAGCGCATAGAAAAAGCCGGGAGCGTCAGCTCCAGGCTTTTTCTCTTTTCTGATTAGCGATGGGGTGTGATTCGATATACTGTATATGGTTATAGCTTTTCAAAAAATTTCTCTGCATCGTTCTGGATATTCAGATAAGGATCCTCATGATCAAAGCTGCGCATCCGTCCTTTGGCGGCCAGGACGCCAAGCTGGATGGGGCCGGCGAGGTCGGCATTCAGGCGTTCGTCCAGCATACCGCTGATAAACCCGCCTGCAAAGGAGTCCCCGGCGCCGGTGTCATTGTTCAGTTGGTACTGATAGAGCTTTTTGTGGCGTACCGTGCGGATTTTACATCTGCCGTCCCCGAAGCTGAGAATTTCATGGCGGTCGTCATGCTTTATGATGAGCGTGCGGTCCGGAGAGGGGTTGATGGCAGAAAAATAGCCGCAGAGGTTCCGGTAAAGAGGCCGCGCGCTTTTTGCGCTGCGTCCTAAATTTTTCTTTTCCGTTTTATTCAGGAAAATAAAATCTGCATGGGAGATCAGGGGCTGAAGGCGATCGATCCACACAGAGGTGTATTCTGATCCGGGATCCATGCTGACCTTTAAGGCCGGATTCATGGCCCTGGCCTGAATGACATACTGCATGATCTCCTCAAACTGGTCAAAGGCGGACAGGGAGGACAGGTGAATCCACCGCGCGCCGGACAGATACGCCGCAAAGGAGCGTCCGGTTTTCGCTTCCTGCTCCCGGATGCGCTCTAAGAGCGTGTTATTGGCGCAGGGCGCAATTTTAATGCAGTTTCTGGTATGGTTATAGAGCCGGACAATAGATTTTGCGATCGTCCGGTCATAGGGATCGTCAAAGCGCTCCTTTGTGGTAAAAAGCCAATCCCGGTTATCCAAATGGGCGAGCTCTTTTTCGAGATTGTTCGTCTTGCCGTAGCGGAGATCAAAGCCGTTCGGCGTGCCGCAGACGCCGGTGTAAGCCGCGCGCAGGCCGGGAAGGATATGCTTGATCACTTTCAGGGTAATAAAGGCGGAACCGCCAATCTGGGTGGTATATTCTTTATTTTTCGTGACCAGCTCCAGAATATCATCCTCCACATCTGAGATGGGATTGCTCAGGTTCTCATCTGCGCTTTGGCAGTCCCTCATTACCAGATCCTGCCCGGTGCAGTGAAACATGTAATCATAATTAATTGCGCCAATACATATCACATCCAAAGCCGCCATTTTTCGTCATATCCTCACAATTCATTTGTATTTTTATCGCAAGTTTTGCCGCCTTTTAACAGGCCCCTTTTAGAATATAACAGGAAATGGGAATATGTCAAATAGAATATGATATTTTTTAGGCGGTGGGTATGGCGGATGACTGCCTGCATTTGACATATTACGGCCGGAATTTCCCGTAAGGGCTGTGTTGTGGTATTATATTCCAGGCCAACATATTGTAAAATTTGCCGAAAATGGTAGACCTTTTCCGTTTATTATAGTATAATCTTTGTACGAAATCAACGTCCTTACGCAGCTATACCGTTGCAGTCACACCCCTGCCGTGTGCCCGGTAACACGCTCCGCGATGCATACAGACCGCATCAACCGCGGTCTGGCGTTGCTGCCCCTGGGTTTTCTGTGACTTCCGCTGCGCTGCACTCACAAAAAACACCTCTCACGGGCCGGCGTGTAAACCGTAACGCTATACCTGTATACGACGCAGGCGTTTGGGTTGAATTCAGTCATACAAAATGCTTAAAGGAGAAGATTTATGAAAAACCTGAAAATCAAATTTAAACTATTTTTGCTGGCTGGCTTTATGCTGCTCGGTATGGTTGCAGTGGGAGTTGTTTCCATGGTATATATGAATAAAATCAACGATGGAACCACCATTATTACAGCTAACTGGATGCCTTCGGTTATTGTGTCTGAGGAACTTCAGACTCTGATATCGAAATACCGGATTCAGCAGTATAAGCATGTCGTGGCGCAGGATGCAGAGATTAAGCAGCTCGCTGAAGACGAGATGGACAGTCTGACGAAGCAGATTAACGACATGTTTCAGACTTATACGAGGCTGGTAACGAGCGATACGGACCGGAAGCTGATGCAGGACGCCCAGAACGTCTGGAGCAGTTATATGGAGCTTCATGACAACATAATCGAGTTAAGCCGTGAGAATAAGACGGATCAGGCGAGGAAAGCGGTTATGGACTCGGTTGCCCTGTTTAATGAAGCGTCGGACACATTCTCTGAGATTGTGAAGTTTAACAAGGACGGGGCGGATCAGGCCAGTCTGGACGGCGACAGGATGTATGCGTCGGCAGGAAGAATCATCATAAGCTCCCTGCTCTTTATAATAGTGGCGGCCATGCTGTTTGCACTGTATATTATCCGCAGTATCAATGTTCCGGTCAGTGAACTCGACGATGTGGCCAGGAGGATTGCGAACGGCGATTTGAACCAGAGCATTACGTATCATTCAAAGGATGAACTGGGCAAACTGGCAGTGAATTTTAATAAGACGGTGGATCGCCTGCGCGATTATGTAAAATACATTGACGAGATTTCCGATGTGCTTAAGCAGATTGCGGGGGGCAACCTGGTGTTTGAGCTTACATATGATTATGCCGGTGAGTTTGCCAAGATTAAGGCAGCGCTTGAGGAGATTTCCAACTCGCTTAATCAGACCATGGGACAGATCAATCAGACCTCGGATCAGGTTTCGGCGGGCAGCGAGCAGGTATCCTCCGGCGCTCAGGCGCTCTCCCAGGGAGCGACCGAGCAGGCAAGCTCGATTGAGGAGCTCGCCGCCACGATTGCGGAGATTTCTTCACAGGTTAAGGAGACAGCGGGCAATGCCAGCGATGCCCGGCTTCAGTGCGGCCACACCGGCGAGCAGGTGGCGACCAGCAATGAACAGATGAAGGAAATGATTGCCGCTATGCAGGAGATCAGCGACAAGTCAGGCGAGATCAGCAAGATCATCAAGACGATTGAGGATATTGCGTTCCAGACGAATATTCTGGCGCTTAACGCCGCGGTCGAGGCGGCGCGCGCCGGCGAGGCGGGCAAGGGCTTTGCCGTAGTTGCGGACGAGGTGCGCAATCTGGCCAGCAAGTCCTCAGAAGCTTCCAAGAGCACGGCTGCTCTGATTGAGGGAACCGTCGAGGCGGTTGAAAAGGGAACCGGGATCGCGAACGCGACGGCCCAGTCCCTGAATGCGGTTGTAGAAAGCACGAAGAGCGTGGTGGATACAGTGGATAAGATTGCTTCAGCCGCAGAGCAGCAGGCGTCTTCGATTGCGCAGGTGACACAGGGCATTGATCAGATTTCCAGCGTGGTGCAGACGAATTCCGCGACTGCGGAGGAATCAGCAGCGGCCAGTGAGGAGCTGTCGGGCCAGGCGCAGGTGCTCAAGAATCTGGTGGGGCAGTTTAAATTGCGCGGTTGAATGGCGCATGGCCAATAAAATTGTCTTTTAGAGAGAAGGACATCCGATACATCAGGAGGTATTGGGTGTCCTTTTATTTGATCCGGGGCGCTGTTTACATCCGTCGCAACCGTTTGGATAACCTGAACCGTTACCCAGCGTTTATGATACGGATTAAAAAACATCCAAAGGACTTGACAAATTTCGTCAGGGGGGTGCAATGGTGAGGATTAGATTGCTAAAAAGAAGGAGGAAAAGAAGTTGAAAAAGTTAGTAAAGGTAATGCTCACAGGAGCTGCTCTCTCGATTCTTTCTGCGAAGGCGGCATTTGCGGGGGCATGGGTAAAAGGCCAGGAGCCGAATCAGGATAAATGGTGGTATCAGAACGATGACGGGACCTATGCCCAGAACGGCTGGTTCTGGATTGACGGAAACCATGACGGGGTAGCGGAGTATTATTACTTTGACAGCGAGGGATGGGCGCTGACGAACACCGTGACGCCGGACGGGAACCAGGTGAATGAGAACGGTGAGTGGGTGCTGAACGGTGTGGTGCAGACACAGCGGGCGGAATTGCCGCAGGCGCAGGACAGCCAGGCCGCTCTCTGGATGTGGACGGAGAATGCGGATGGGAAGCGCGTCTTTAATGAAGCGGTGATGGACGCGGATTTCGCGGATTATTTCAGTTTTCTGGCAGAAGACGGGGGTGCTTATGAAACGACAGAACAGTGTGTGGCGGCCTGGGCGAAAGCTTCTGAGCGCGGGGCGGCCTGGAAAGCGCTGTTTGACCGGTATGGGATTCCGGTGAACATGGACGGGGTCAAGCTCTGGGCGGACAGGGCGGCAAGCTTTACGACGGCTCCGGGCCTGTCGGTTGATGATCAGTATGCGGTAACGGCTGCGATGCAGATGATTCTGTGGATTAAGACAGACGGAATGTCCCAGGCTGAATTTAATACAACGATCAGCGGGGACGGCGCAATCACGGTAAACGCGGTGCTGCAGATGTTTGGCTGATCGCTGTCCCGGAGCTATTGTCAGCACACAGGCCATTGCGGGGCGTGCTGCTGCGTACAGATGGCGGGAATGATGTTTCAGACACGTTCCGGCACAGGGCTGGATATAGAAAAGGGGAAGATGCTTCCGGAGGGCGGGCATCCTCCCTTTTTTATAGTCAAGGATGAACAGAGAGGAGATAAACAGCATTTATGTTTAATAACGGAATCGTAATAATCATAGCGCTGGCTGTGGGGATTGCACTGATTTTGGGCTTTCTGATTAAAGGGGAGCGCTTTGAGATGGAGCAGGAGGCTTCGGGGAAGGTGATTAGCGTCAAGAGAGGGTTTTCATTTACCTACCTGTTTTTCGGCCCCTTTGTCCCGCTGCTGCGCGGGCACATCGCGGGCTTTTTTCTGAGCCTGTTCTTCACCTTCTGCAGCTGCGGAATCGCGCATTTTATTTTGCTGTTTTGCTATAACGGGATGTATATTAACTGGCTGGTTAAGCACGGGTACGTGCGGGTTTACAGGGAGGCAGAGGAGAAAACAAAGCCGGAGGCAGAATCAGGAGAAAAGGCTCCGGCTGCTGTGGTATGGTCGAAATTTGCCGGCAGAAAGGAGGAGGAGGACAAAACAGAACCGCTGTTTCGCCCGCTCCGCCTGGACGGGCTGATGCCGGCGGAGGCCCGGGCGGGAGAGGAGACGCCAGGGCCTGGAACAAGCGGGGCAATGTCCGCGCCAGGGCTGTCCGCGCCGCCTGCCCAGGCTGCTTCCCGGGCAGAGGTTTGGACGGAGGGGAATATTACCTGGAAGATGGTGCAGACAAAGGATAAGGACTGTAAGTTCTGGCTTCCCGGCTCTCCGGTCATTCTGACGCAGGCGCAGCTCTTTGAAAATATGGACAGCCATGAAATCGCGCTGCGGTTTTCAGTGCAGAATCTCTCCCATGAGACAGTGTCGGCGATTTATGTCGATATTCATGGATTTAATGTGCTGAAAAAGGAGAGCGTGACCTTAAAGGATGTGAATTATCTGGATTTGGATCTGGAAAGGGGGAAGACATTTTCATCTGAATGTATTGTACTGGCCGACAAGGCGGTGCGCCGCAGCGAGGTGATTGTGCGCCATGTGGTGTTTGCAAATGAGGAGATATGGGATTATGAGGAGGAGGAGGTCTTTCCGGTTCTGCCGGCTCCGAAGACTCTGCCCTATGATGGGGATTTGGATTTAAGAGCGGCTCTGGCTAGGGAGCTGGATCAGAAGACGGGGAATTCCTGGCGGTACCAGTATTTGCCTGGGGAGACAGAATATGGATGGACATGCGGATGCGGGCAGTTTAATCCTGAGGGGGATGAGCGCTGTCTGGCATGCGGTATAAGGAAGGAGCTGATCGTTTCCCTCACGCAGGAGGACTATTTGCGGGAGCAGGAGGAGGCATACCGGAAGATGCGACGGGAGCAGGAAGAGGCAGAGCGCCTTGAACAGGAGCGGATCCGGAAAGAACAGGAGCAGAGAAGACGGGAGGAAGAGGAACGGCTCCGGCGTGAACAGGAGGAACGCGAGCGCGCCAGGCAGCAGAAAGTAGAGGAGTGGAACAAGCGCTTAAACGGGCTCTGGGAGCTTGGAAAGGAAAAAACGCAGGAGGCAGGCGCGGCGGCGCAGGTATATCTGGAAAAGGGAAAGGAAAAGGCCGCGCTGTACGGCACAAAGGCACGGGAAGGCTTACAGAATTACCTGCATGAAAAGGAAGAGGATTCCATGCCGGAAGAGACCGTGAATGCGAAAAACCAGACCATTCCCGGGCCGGAGAAGGCCGCGGATGCGAAAACCCGAACCGGTCTCCGGGAGGCGGCACAGATGAAAGAGACGACGGATGATACAGAGAACAGGGAAACAGTATACTGTTCCCAATGCGGATGCGCCAATGAGGCGGATGATATGTTCTGTATGCAGTGCGGCAGCAGGATCCGGTAAAGAGGAGGTATACGAACGAACGATCACACAGCGGGAGCAAGCGGGCCGGGCTGGCAGGAGGCCGGGGCGGAACAGGAGAGGCAGGAGCTGCCGAAATGGATGAGGAACGATTGACAATCGGAGTCGAAACCTGTATGATCACGTCATCAGCCGAAGCGCCGTGCGGCGGCAGAATCGGAAGGAGGAGTGAAAGGTGAAGAAGCGATGCAGAAAACATGCAGGAAACATTCTTACAGCAGTATTGCTGTTTTCCTGCTTAACAGCCTGCGGCGGGGGGAAAGAACGCGGCGATGCGCTCCGGGAAAGCCCCAAAAGCGGGCCGGAGACTTCCGGCGGGGAGGCGGGCGATGTAAGGGAACAGCAAACGGAAATCAGGGAAGAGGAAGAAACATCGGCCTTTCAGGAGACGGCGGAGAAGGAAGATGCGGTATCCGGCCGGCCTCAGATGGAGGTTTACCTTCAGGATAACCGTCTGGACGAATGGGCCGGGGCGAACGCCCTGGCGCAGATCGGTTATGACTCTCTGCAGATCAATGAGCAGGCATATCCGGAGCTTTCATGGTCAGTGGAAAATTATAACAGGGAGAGCGGGGCAAAGGCGGCGTCATGGAAGGAGGAGAACCTGCCGCGGGCGGTAGAAGCCTTTCATGAAGGAGGATTTCATGGGTGTGAATATGAGCGCAGCGTCAGGCTGAAGCGGGCGGACGAGATTTCCCTGAGCTTTGTGACAGAGGTGTCGGAGTATACGGGAGGGGCTCACGGAAGTATCTTTTATGAGAGCTGCACGTTTGATGCGGTTACAGGGGAGAAGCTGGCTCTGGAGGATATCGTTACGGATGTATCCCGGCTGCCGGGCGCGGTTGCCAGCGCGCTGATGGAGCAGTCTCCGGAGGGACTTTTTGAGGAGACTCCGACAGAGCAGGTGGAGGCGCTGTTTGATTCTGAGAGAGAATACTACTATGAACCGTCCTGGACGCTGGATTACGACGGCCTGACGTTTTATTTCGGGCGTTATGAGTTAGAGCCGTACTCGGCGGGCTGCCAGGAGGCGCTAATCACGTTCACAGCATATCCGGATCTGTTTAAGGAGCCGTACCGTGAGCCCCGGGAGGCATTCGCCGTTGCCATGAGTCCGTATGCGGGCCAGTACGCGGATCTGAACGGGGACGGGAAGCTGGATGAGATCCGGATGTACTATTCCGAAAGGGATTATGAGGGACAGGAAATTCATGTCAGTGTAAACGGGAATGAGACTTCGTACCAGTCAAACGGCTGGTTTGGAGACGCCTTTTTCATAAAGCTGAGAGACGGAAGATATTATCTGTATGTGGGTGTGGACGAGGTGGATGAGGTTCATACCATTCATGTGTTCAGCCTTACAGGAGGAGAGGGGCGGTATATAGGAGAATACAATGGAAATCTGGACGGCAGCCTTGTAATCGATCCGGAACGGTTTAAGGTTCTCTCTATTCTGCAGACACTGAGTACATGTACGGGCTATCAGACCTGCCATGTAGGAGCCGACGGCCTGCCGGAGCCGGACAGCCCTTTATATACGGTTATGCAGTATGAGTATGAGGGCCGGACAGGGCCGTGTGTGACTGCAAAACGGCCTGTGCCGGTGAGAATGGTTTCGGCGGACGGATCCGTGGCGGCAAAGACAGAGGAGATGCCGGCCGGGACGGTCTTTTATTTTCAGAGGACAGATGATCAGACTTTTGTGGAAATGGGGCTGGAGGACGGAAGAAGCTGCCGGATTGATGTAGATAAGTCCGGCCGGGCGCAGACCGTGAATGGCATTGACATATACGAATGCTTTGAAGGGATTGTATTTGCGGGATAGGCGCCGGCATTTAATCTGAGAAATTCGGCAAAGATTCAGGAGGAAATGAGTATGAGATGTCCCAATTGTAACGTTGAATTAAAAGCACAGGCAAAATTCTGCCCCAAATGCGGTACGAAGATACCGGAGGGGCAGGGCGCGGTTTCTGACGCGGAGGGCGTGGTTTCTGAGGTGAAACCGGAGCCGTCTGCGGATACGCAGGCCGCTTTGCCTGCCAGTGCAAAAACAGATTCATGTTCTGATACAGGAGAGGAGTCCGGTGATGTACAGGATAACCGGTTTTCCGATCCCGGACCGGAGGATGGGGAGAGCGAGGCCGGGCCGCCCAAAAAGGCGGGCGGCCGCAGGCTCCTGGCCGGCGGGCTGGCGCTTCTGGCCGCAGCCGGCCTGGGGATAGGCGGAAGCATGTATTATAAGCATGCGCAGGAGGTAAAACGGAAACAGGAGCTGAAGGAGGAGCTGTCGGTTCTGATCAATGGCCGCGATAACCTGGCGGAGTGGGCGAATCATGAAAAGGAGGAGTTTGTCCGTTTTCTGCTGACCGATGAGGAGAAGGAACGGCTGAAGGAATACTGGCAGGACGGAAGCGGGCTGGATCCCGAGGATTATGAGAACCAGATTCTGTGGGTCAGGACAGTCATGGATTATAAGACACAGGTGAAGGGGAGGGCGGACGCGGATGCGATGTCTCTTCTGGAGAGCTTAAAGAGCCAGGATCCGGGCTATGCGTCGGACGAACAGAAAGAGAAGCTGGCCGATTATGCGAAGAAGATGGAAGAACGGATCTCGGAAGGCGGGTATGGGGAGCTGGAGCCGCTGGCAGAGGAGTGGAAAAGCTATGCCCTGGCTGCAGCCGAGAAAAAGACAGGCTACCAGGTATCTGTGATGCAGTATGATTTTACGGAATACCCGACGGTGCGCATCTATCTGGATGTGCGGGATGAGGCGTCCGGGGGCCTTGTCAAGGAGCTGTCCCCGAACATGTTTTACATATCCGAGCGCGACGCGGGAAACGGGGATTATCTGAACAGGGCTGTGCAGAAGGCGGTTCTCATGAATGAGAATGAGCGGTTGAATATCAACCTTCTGGCGGATACCAGCGGCAGCATGGACGGAGGCAATATGGATGCGGCAAAGCGGGTGATGTCGAATTTCATAAGCACCGTGCAGTTTTCGGCGGGCGATCAGGTGAAGCTAACGCCGTTTAACAGCGTGATCGACAAGAGCGGGTATTTTACAGGGGATCCCGGGGTTTTGAATCATATGATCCGCAGCTATGTGCCGGACGGGCAGACAAAGCTGTATGACTCGATTATATACGGCGTTCAGGATGTGTCCGGACAGGAAGGGGCAAAATGCGTGATCGCATTTACGGACGGCATGGATGTCGGGAGCTACAATTCCGCGCAGGACGTGGTGGATCTGGTGTCAAGATACCATATACCCGTGTTCATCGTCCGGATCGGCGACAGCTCCACCTCTGCTGAGGACAGTTCGCTGCAGCGGATCGCCCAGGCTTCGGGCGGGAGCTTCCGGAATCTGTCCCAGTTCAGCTCTGACATGAGCAGTTTTTATGATCAGATCTACCGGCAGTTAAAAGAGTATTATGTGGTGGAGTATGAGGCGGACGGGACCATGGGCATTACGCAGGACAAAGAGATTTCCATATATATCCAGAATCAGGATCAGGGCGGGGAGACCGTCATGGCGGCTAATGCGGGCAGGGAGCTGTTTGACTCCCTGCTTGGGAGCTACTTACGGAGCTATATCACGGATATGAATAACCACCGCTATGAGCAGTTGGCGCGGTATGTGGATCATACGGTGGCAACGGACGATACATGGTCCATTCAGTGGCAGATGAAGAAACAGGTGACAGGCGGCTTTTCCAATGTGACGCAGGAAACGCTGATGGAATACCATGTGACGGATGTGACTGTGGTAGATGAGAATACGATCCATCTGAGGGCCAGCGAGAGCTATGATGTGCTCTATGACGAGGTATATGGGGATCTGAAAGGCAGCTCCCGCACCGTGGCGCAGGATGCGCTGGAATACCTGCGCATCCATCAAGGCTATACGGAGCTGAGCGACGAGGCAGAACTCCGGATCTGGGCGGTTGTGACGCAGATTCCGGAATATGTGCTGAAAAAGGGCGCGGACGGAAAATGGAAGTTTTCTAAATATGCAGGGGATCTGGCGTTGGGTGAAAGACGGAAGGTTTATGATGTGGAGGTGACGTGGGATCCGTATTATTAGGCGCCCACGGAAGTTATTCCTGTGGTACGGCTTTTAGCCGCATGATGCTTTCCGGGCCGGCAGGGGGAACAGGTGATGGGACAGAACGCGGAACGTAATACGGCGCATAACACAGCGCAGAGTATAGCTGACAATACGCTACAGAATACAGTACAAAATACAGAGCGGGATATGGCGGGAGGAAGCCTGGTAAAAACGCTGGCTTCCTTCACGATTCCCCTGATTTTTTCCGGCCTGTTCCAGCAGATCTTTAACTGGGTGGATGCATTTATTGTGGGGAATGTCGAAGGGGAGGCGGCCCTGGCGGGAATTGGCGCGGCCGGATCAATTTATAACCTGTTTGTCACAGTAATCGTCGGCTTTACCTCCGGCATTTCCGTGATGGCCGCGCAGAAATATGGGAAGGGGGAAAGGGTGGCGCTTAGGCGTATCTTATCCTCCTTTGTGATGCTGCTGGGCGCCCTGTGTTTCGCGGCGGCAGGACTGGGAATGCTGTTTACCGGGCCGGCTCTGCATCTTTAAAATACGCCGGCATCCATCCTTTCAGAGGGAAAGGAATACATGCAGATCCTATTTATCGGGATCCCCTTTCTGGCGGTTTATAATACATATTCCGCTGTGCTCAGGGGGATGGGGGACAGCAGGGCTCCGTTTTTCTCGGTCCTTGTCTGCTCGGGCGTTAATATCGCTCTGGATCTTGTTCTGGTGGCTGTATTCCGGTATGGTTCTGCAGGGGCCGCTGCTGCGACGGCTCTTTCGCAGGCGTCAATGGCTGTATTTGTGGCGGCGTACACGTTCCGGCGCTATCCGATGCTGAGGTTTCGCTTTGGACGGGCCGCTGATCGCCATGTTCGGTCTGAGCGGAGATACGGTCGCGATTGGAACGGCCTTTTTCCGCTCGATCGCGAGCTGCTATGTGGTCTTTGGGCTGGCGATGGCCGTGCGCGGGTACCTGGAGGGCGCGGGTGATATGGTGTTTTCCGGAATCGCAGGCCTCTTTGCGCTGGGAGTCCGGATCGCCGCTTCATATGCATTTGCAGAGCCGTTTGGAAATATGGTGATTGGCTATGCGGAGGCGTTTTCGTGGGCGGTGCTGCTGGTCGTTTATCTGATTCGGTTCTGCCGGAGATAAGGGGGAATGCGTCTGGGAAATGATATAAAAGGACGGCCTTGTCTGACTCCTCTTTCATCCGGATGGAGACAGACCAAGCCGTCCTTTTCACATCATTTTATCAGCGCCCGGGCCGCCGGCCGCATTTGCTGCAGCTTCCGCAGTTTCCGCTGCAATGGCCGCCGTTTTTGCGGGCCTTCCATATCGAGCGGACGGCCAGGCAGCAGGCGCATATCAGTATTGCGATTACAATTCCATTTCCAAGCCAGGCTGGCATAGCGTTTCTCCTTTCTGGCGATATGTATTCCCGGATTTCCCATCCCTGCCTGTGGGGTGATTTTCCGCCGGATGACCCCAAATTTATCAACGTATGTTCCACGTTATGCCTCATAAATCTGTGCACATCTGACAAAAAATCATCTCACAAAATCAGGCGCGATCCGGAGCCGCATAAGAGAGGTTTTGTCTGGCGCCGCCCGGCTGATAGCCTTTTCGCACAAGCATCCATATCAGGGCGGCGAGCAGGGCGAGTCCTGCCACAGTACCAATGCCGAAGGGAACTTCTCCGGTGATGACGCCTCCTACCTGATATACGATCAGGGAGACGGCATAGGCGAATGCGCACATATAGCCAATCGCAGCAAGCGTCCATTTTGTGTTGTTCATCTCCCGCTTAATTGCTCCCATGGCGGCAAAGCAGGGGGCGCACAGGAGGTTGAAGATCATAAAGCTCCAGGCCGTGAGTCCCGTGAAGTCCGCGCGGATCAGGGCCCAGATTTCGTCTCCGGACTCAGACAGCTCGCCGCCATACTGGTAGAGGACGCCAAAGGTGGAAACCACCTCTTCTTTTGCAACGAGCCCGGTGATGGTGGCAACGGCCGCCTTCCAGGCCCAGCCGCCCGCCCAGCCCAGAGGGGCAAAGACCCAGGCGATGCTGTTTCCGATGGAGGCCAGAAGGGAGGTATTATTGTCCTCTACCTGGACAAGGCCGCCGTCAGAGATGCCGAAGCCCTGTAAAAACCAGAGAATGACACTGGAGAGGAGGATAACGGTTCCGGCCCGTTTGATAAAGGACCAGCCGCGTTCCCAGGTGGCGCGGAGCACATTGGAGGCAGACGGAAGGTGGTAGGCAGGGAGTTCCATGACAAAGGGAGCCGGCTCGCCTGCAAAGGCTTTCAATTTCCTGAGCATGATCCCGGAAATCACGACAGCCCCAATGCCGATGAAGAATGCGGAGGCCGCCACCAGCGGGGAACCGCCGAATACTGCTCCTGCAAACAGGCCGATGATAGGCATTTTCGCTCCGCAGGGGATGAAGCCTGTGGTCATAATGGTCATCTTGCGATCCCGATCCTGCTCGATGGTGCGTGACGCCATGATACCCGGCACGCCGCAGCCTGTGGCTACCAGCATGGGGATAAAGCTTTTGCCGGACAGGCCGAAGCGGCGGAAAATGCGGTCCATGATAAAGGCGATGCGCGCCATATAGCCCACATCCTCCAGGAAGGCCAGAAGGAGGAAGAGAACAAGCATCTGCGGCACAAAGCCAAGAACCGCGCCCACGCCGCCCAGGATCCCATCCAGGATCAGTCCATAGAGAACCGTGCCTTCAGCCACATGGAGAACGCTTAAGACAGCGGCGGCCGCGCCCGGAACGATTTCGCCGAACAGTACATCATTGGCCCAGTCCGTGCCCATGGTTCCGATGGCGACAGAGGATCCGCCCATGGCGACGGCATAAACGCAGTACATGACGGCAGCAAAAATCGGCAGAGCCAGTATCCGGTTGGTGACAATGCGGTCGATTTTATCGGAGACGGACAGGCTGTGGGCCGCCGCCTTCTTTTTCACGGCCTTTTTCACTACACCGGTTATGTAGGTATAGCGCTGACTGGTGATAATACTTTCCGCGTCGTCGTCCAGTTCCTCTTCGCAGGCCGCGATTCCGGCCTCCAGGCGGGAAGCTTCCTGCGCGTCCAGCTTAAGCTCCTCCAGTACCTTTTTATCGCGTTCAAATACCTTTACAGCATACCAGCGCAGATACCGGGAATCAACCGTTCCGGATAATATTTCTTCAATCCCGCGGATGGCGTCTTCCACGCTGCCGGTAAATACCTGCGGCAGCGGATGTATTTCTCCGGCGTTTTCCGTCTGTCCCGGCGCAGCGGCCGTCTTCGCCGCTTCCACGGCCTTCATGGCCGCTTCCCTGCTTCCCTGACGCTTTAAAGCGCTCATTTCCACGACCTCGCATCCCAGCTCCCGTCCCAGCGCCGCAAGATCAATCTGAACCCCGTTTTTGCGCGTCAGATCCATCATATTCACAGCTACCACGACCGGAATCCCCAGCTCGATGAGCTGCGTGGTCAGATACAGGTTGCGTTCAATATTCGTTCCGTCCACGATATTCAGGATTGCGTCCGGTTTCTGGTTTACGAGATAGTTTCTGGACACAACCTCCTCCAGGGTGTAGGGAGATAAGGAATAGATACCAGGTAAATCCTGGATGACAACCGTCTTATCCCCGATGAGGCGTCCCTCCTTTTTTTCCACTGTAACGCCGGGCCAGTTGCCGACATACTGATTGGCTCCGGTAAGGCTGTTAAACAGGGTCGTCTTACCGCAGTTCGGATTACCTGCTAAAGCAATGTTTGTTCCCATTTTTGTTTGCTCCTTCTAATTATAGTTAATGAATACTAACTAATGTTTAAAAATATTGCCGCCGCAGCATTGCGCAATGAAAAGCATGCCTTTCCATCACTCAGGCTTAAGCCTGTATTTCAACCATTTCTGCATCGGCCTTCCGCACGGATAATTCATACCCGCGGATGTTCAGCTCCATGGGATCCCCCAGCGGGGCGACCTTGCGCACCAGGATTTCAACACCCTTTGTGATGCCCATATCCATGATGCGGCGTTTAACAGGACCTTCGCCGTGCAGCCTCGCCACCGTCGCAGTCTCCCCAACCTTTACGTCCTTCAGTGTTCTCATACTGTTCCCTCCTCGTTTTAAATCATAATCCGGCTGGCCATGGCCCGGTCTAACGCTATCCGGCTGTTTTTGACCTGTAAGATCAGATTGCCGGCAATTTCGTTTATAACTGTAATGGTAGTGTCTGCAACAAAGCCAAGCTCGGCCAGATGCTGGCGGATGTCATCCCTGCCTGTGATACGGCGGATAGTTACCATTTCTCCTGTTTTAGCCATTGATAAAGGCATTGTGTGTACTCCTTTCTTACAGGGTTAATTTTAGCTAATAAAAGTTATAAAGAGCTAACTGGTGTGTAAAAAAGTAAGAAGTTAGTTATAACTACTTCCGTTAATAGAATATATCATATGAGATGTGGTCTGTCAAGAGGGGAAATGTAGATTTGAAGCTGTCTTCGCATTGTCGCCTTTTCCCACCGTATCATGTGATCGGTTCACAGCAGAAGACATTACTGTGAATTAGCTTGAAATACACATGAAAAGGCGTTACCATATACATACATTCAATCATGGCCGAGCATTTGGAGGAAAAAGTATGGAGATTACCAGAGCATGCCTGAAACATCATTCCCGCTGTCTGCGCGCCCCGCGCTGCGGCATATTTGGCCCCAATTTACTTAACGCAGCCCGCTGCGCCGCGTTCATTTGGCCCAAATCTCCCGCAAAGCGGAACGCACATCCGGCAGAAGGCATGTTTCAGACATGCTCCGGGACAAAACGGCCTGTAACAGGCAGAGATTTGAAACTCATTGCAGCGGCAGCCATGCTGATCGATCACATTGGCCTGGTTCTTCTGAAAGACAGCGGGCTTTACTGGCCCTGCCGCGCGGTTGGGAGAATGTCCTTTCCGCTGTACTGCTTTTTGCTGGCAGAGGGATTTATGTACACAAGGGACAGGAAGAAATACGGAAAGCTGCTTTTGATATTCGCGCTTTTGTCGGAAATCCCGTTTGATCTGGCCGTTTTTGGGAAAGTCTGGTATGCCGGCAGCCAGAATGTGTATGTGACACTGTTTCTCGGCGTGTGCATGATGGCGGCTTTGGAGAGGATGAATGGGAATGAGTGGGAGCGGCTGGCGGCTGTGGGGGTGTTCTGCGCGGCGGCCGAGGCTGTCCGGTGTGATTACGGGGCTGTCGGGATGATTCTAATCGGAGGGTTCTATTATGGCCATTGCCGCAGAGAGCCCGCGGGCTGGGCTGTGGCAGGGACGACGGCGCTTTTGCTGTCTCAGTATTATCTGGGAAGCGGTTTATTGGGCCTTCTCCTCATCCATTTCTACAGTGGGGAGAGGGGGCGGATCCGCTACAAATACGCCTGGTATGGTTTGTATCCGCTGCACCTGCTGATCTTATATGGTATGGTTACTGTTCACAGGTAGTATTCCGCGAGGTGTTTTTTGTGAGTGAAGCGTAGCGGAAGTCACAGACAGCGGGCCCTCTTGAGTCAAACCCGGGGCGGCGGCGCCAAACCGCGTTTTTTCGGTTTGTGTGCATCGTGAAGCGTGTTACTGGCCGCAGCCCGGCGGGGGGAGTAATATGGTATGCCGCTTTTTAGGGAATAAGGCTGTCATTTCTTTGCTAAAATGGTATTATTATGGTAAAATAGGGTATCAGGCAATGTTCGATGATTCGCCGGGCGGCCCTGTGTCCAGATGCAGCGCTGTGCCATGGGGCTGGGGGCTGTCAGTAATACGGCCTGGGGAAATTGATTCAGTATAACGGAGGAAAGGACATGAGCAAGGTTTTATTAATGAACGGCAGTCCTCATGAAAATGGCTGCACTTATACCGCATTGACAGAGATTGCGGATACATTAGCCGAAAACGGCGTAGAATCAGAGATGGTATATCTGGGAAAGCAGCCGGTCGCCGGCTGTATCGCCTGCGGGAAGTGCCGCGAGACGGGGCGGTGCGTTTTTGACGACAAGGTGAATGAGATTCTGGAAAAGCTGGATGAATACGACGCGGTGATCGTCGGTTCGCCTGTGTATTATGCGGGTCCGGCCGGACAGCTCTGCGCGTTTCTGGATCGGCTGTTTTACTGCGGGGGAGGGCGTATGGCCGGGAAACTGGCGGCGTCCGTTGTCTCCTGCCGCCGCGGAGGGGCCAGCGCCGCGTTTGACCGCTTAAACAAGTATTTTGGCATCAGCAATATGCACATCGTCGGTTCCCAATACTGGAACCAGGTTCATGGCAATGCGCCGGACGAGGTGCGCAGGGATGAAGAAGGACTGCAGACGATGCGGACGCTGGCGCAGAATATGGCGTGGCTGCTGAAAAATGCAGAGGCGGGAAAGAAACAGGGAATCACGCCGCCTCAGTATGAGGCCAGAATCGGCACGAATTTTATCTGATTCGGAGAAATGCACAGGGTAACCTGACCTGTTACGATTCAGAACAGATATGCGCAGACAGGGGTGGCCGGGAGACGCTGCCGCGCCTGTGGAAGCGGCAAAGGAGGAGATGTGTATGAAATGCAGCAAGTGTAAAGCGGAATTTGAGGATGGGAGCCTGTTTTGCCCCGAATGCGGAAATCCTGTGGAGAGCGGCGCCGCCGGCCCGGAGACGAATTTCTGCCCGAACTGCGGGAGCGCGGTAGAGGGGGGATCCGTATTTTGCGAGGCATGCGGCTTTAAGCTGGAGGCGGCGCAAACTGCGGCTCCCGCCGAGCAGGCCGGGCCGCCAAAGAAAAAGAATCTTACCCTGGCGCTCGGAATCGGGGCGGCCGTAGTGGCTGTAGCGGCCGGAGCGATGATTGCCCCGGCTCTGCGATCCGGCGGTGCAGAGGGAAGCAGCGTGATGTATTTAAAGGACGGCGGTATGTACGGCGTTTCACTCGACAAGCCGGGAAAGGGAGCCGTGGAATACTCGGATGATTCGTACAGAAATTCAGACGAGGGAGTGATGAGCGGGCTGGTCAGCGGTTATCCCCTGCTCAGCGCGGACGGGAAACACCGTTTCTACATGGAAGATATCGAAAGAGACGATAATTCTTACCAGATTACCTATACGCTGTATTACAAAAAGTCACAGAAGGATGAAGGCGTCAAGATCGACAGCAGAATCACGCAGCATGAGCTGACCGCTGACAATAAAGTCGTTTATGTCAAGGATGAGAACCTGTATGTATCCGATCGGAATAACAAGGAAAAACTCGCCTCCGGCATAGGGGATTTCTGTATGGATAAAGCGGGAAAACTCGCGTTCTGGACGACCTATGATCCGGCTGAGTATACAAAGGATCTCTACATATGCGACTTATCATCAAAGGAAATGGAAAAAAAGAAACTCTGCGCAGGTGTGGAGGGCTTTGGCTGCAGCGAGGATCTGACCTCGATCTATCTTCTGAAAAATGAGGCGCTTTATCTGATAAAGAATTTTCAGAAGGAAGAAAAATTACTCAATGATTATAATGACGAGGATACGGTGGGAATTGACTGGGTAAATAACACGTTCTATTTCTTTCAGTCAGAGGAGAGCGAGATTTCTGTGATGGATCTGGTAGAGGACGACATGGCGTCTGCGGACGCGGCGATGGCGGAGCCGGATATTAAAGATTATCAGCGCAGGGAAGCGGCAAATGGCTGGGTTCCCGAACGTGTTGTGACAGATCGGGATCAATACAATGCGGACTATGCAAAATACCGCGAAAAACTGCAGCGCGACGATCTCCGGGAGGAGCTGCGCGGGCGTAAGGTGACGCTGGATCTGTACTCGCTGTACTATTATGTGAACGGTGAAAAGCAGCTCATCGCCGACAACTGTTTAGGCAGCATGAACAGCAATGACAGAATGAACGCCGGCGACGCCGCGGCATTTGTCACCTATAATAAATGTTCCGATGCAGCGCCGGAAAAAATGAGGCTGTCCCAGATAGAGAACGTGTCGGATGTGACCAGCGAGTATTATAAAGCGCTTTATAATACGGCTGTAGAGTGCGTATCTTCCGGCGGCCGGGAGGCGGTTCTTGCGATCGGGGAAGAGGAACAGCTTACCTATAACACATACGCGCTGGACAAGGATCAGCTCTACTTTCTGACGGGCGAGGCAGAGGAAGACGCCTACACCCTGTACTCCGTTGATTTATCCGAAAAGTCCTTTGGAGCGGTTCAGAAGAGGGATGATGATGTGGATGATATTGAGGGAGCGGGGAACGGCTGCGTGTATTATTTTAAGGATATCACAGACCGGATGACAGGCGATCTGTACTGCAACGGAGAAATGGCGCAGGCGGATGTGTCTGTATACCGCTCAGAAATGGATCCGGAGAGCGGCGCGGTGCTCTGCATGACAGATTTTGACGATAAGAGAAATTACGGGACGCTGGTCATGCTGGAAGGCTTTGAAAAGACAAAGATTGCCGATGACGTCAGTTACTGGCGCGTCATGGATGAGGATACGGTTCTTTTTCTGACAGAGTACAATAACGACAGAAACAGAGGCGATCTGAGATACTATAACGGAAAGACGGCAGAAACCATCGACGTGGATGTGCGCGCTGTATTCTGCGACTGATACCGCCCCGCAAAGCCGGGCGTTTAGGGGAATTTACGCGGCAAAAGCACACACGAAAAGCATAGCGCATGGATAAGGAGGAAGCGTGCGATGGCAGATATATTTTCAAAGGGAATCACAACACTGAATGTAAAGACTTCCACCTTTCTGGAAGTAAAAAAGATCCAGACCTACATAGCAAAGCTCAATTCAGAGACAGAGCTTCTGGAGAAAAAGATTGGCGCTGCGGTTTATGAGGCGTGGGAAAACGGGGAGGAGATAAGTGAGCAGCTCGTGGCAGAGGAGCTTGCCGGGATCAGGCAGAAAAAGCAGGTGATCGAAGAGCAGACCCGATCGGCGGAGGAGCTGACGCGCATGGAGGCAGAGATCCTTGGTAAGAGCGAAAGCCCAAAGCAGGAAAAGAGCTTCTGCCCGAATTGCGGACAGGCATATACGCCCCCCGCAAAATTCTGCCGCAAATGCGGAACGAAGCTGACAGAATAGATAACACGGCGTTTTGCCTCAGGATGGAGAACAATACAGATGAAATGCAGAAAATGTGGAGAAACACTCAAAGAAGGAGCAAAATTTTGTACGAAATGCGGGACAAAGGTGGAAAATACGCCGCCGGAGAGCATCCCTGAAAGCCAGGTTCCCCCGGGCCAGCCAGACAACGGCGCGCCGCAGCCCCCTGAAAAGAATCATAAAGCTCTGGCCGCCGTCCTGTTAGGCATTGCAGTGATAGCCGCCGGAGGCGCCGCAGCCTGGAAGTTCCAGAAAAAGGAGCCGCAAAAGCAGGCCGAAGAATGGGGCATGGATTTTGACGATGAGGAGGAAACCGGCCAGGAAACCCCTGAAGAACCGGGCGCCGCTGAACCGACAGAGGGACAGCGCGCAGAGAGCGCCGCAGAAACCGCGCCCGCAGAGAGCGGAGACGGCGGGGAAGCCGCCGCGCTTTCACAGGAAACCACAGCCGCCGCGCAGGAAGAAGAAAAACCGCACCGCTATGAGGTGGTAAAAACGGACTGCACATGGGAAGAGGCATTTCTCGACGCGCAGGCCCGGGGCGGTTATCTGGTTCACTTCGACACACCGGAGGAATACGAGCAGATCAAGGAGCTCCTCTCGCAGGAAGGCGCGGAAAAGCTGAAACTGTGGATCGGCGGCAAGAGGCTGCCAGGCGAGTATGAGTACCACTGGGTTAATTCAGACGGCAGCTTTGACGCCAGCGTCCTCAATTCCGGCCCGTATGAATGGGCCTGGATGAAAGACGAGCCCAGTTTCCGTGACGCCGGCATCAATCTGGACGAGTGTTACATGAATATTTTCTACTACAAGTCCGAAAACCGCTGGGTCTGGAATGATGTGCCGAACGACATCATTGCGGCCGTCAGCAGTTATAAAGGGCAGGTCGGCTATATCTGCGAATATGAATAAACAAGAAACAGCTCCGATTATATAAATTCATGGCATTCCGGCAGCGCAGCTAGGCATAGCTTTCATATCCATAAGGAACCCGTAGAAAACCGGCAAAGAAAAAACTTGACAACACCCAATTTTTATGCTAAATTACATCTGTGTAACTGCCGAAGACAGCAGGCGCCGTAAGGCGTAAGGTTCAAAACGCCTGCCGAGGGAAACATAACTAAAGTGTAAGTTTATGCCT
The DNA here is from genome assembly GCF_943193115.1 of Otoolea muris. Taxonomy (NCBI): domain Bacteria; kingdom Bacillati; phylum Bacillota; class Clostridia; order Lachnospirales; family Lachnospiraceae; genus Otoolea; species Otoolea muris. Next base: position 13,391 of record NZ_CALPCY010000052.1, on the reverse strand, counting down.
CTCTGTCTTTGGGACGGAGGGGCTTTTTCTTTACCCGGACGTTTACCAGGCGGTTAGAGATTAATACAGGAGGTAAACTATTCATGGCAAAAGTTGAATTAAAACAGCCGATTGTCGCTGAAATTTCCGAGTTATTCAATGGCGCCAGGAGTGCGGTTGTGGTCGATTACCGGGGACTGACCGTGGAGCAGGATACGCAGCTCCGCAAGCAGTTCAGGGAAGCGGGCGTTACGTATAAGGTATACAAGAATACCATGATCCGTTTCGCTGCAAAGGGAACCGCATTTGAAGCGTTAGAGCCGCATCTGGAAGGCCCCACAGCGCTGGCTGTTTCCAAAGAAGACGCTACGGCTCCGGCAAGAATCATAGCGGAATTTGCGAAAAAGGCAGACAAGCTGGAGATCAAGGGCGGTATCGTGGAGGACACCTACTACGATGCCAAGGGCATGCAGGTTATCGCAACCATCCCGTCCAGAGAGGTTCTTCTTGGAAGACTCCTTGGAAGCATGCAGTCGCCGATTGCGAACTTTGCCCGTGTGGTTAAGCAGATCGCGGAAAAGCAGGGAGAGGCGTAGGATTCGATTGAAAAGCGTCGGCAAGGGAGACTGCCGTCATGCAATGTAAAGATATATAGGAGGAAAATAAAATGGCAAAATTAACAACTGCTGAGTTCATTGAAGCAATTAAAGAGTTATCCGTATTAGAGTTAAACGATCTGGTAAAGGCCTGCGAGGAAGAGTTCGGCGTATCCGCAGCGGCAGGCGTTGTGGTTGCAGCGGCCGGCCCGGCTGAGGCTGCAGAGGAGAAGACCGAGTTTGATGTAGAGCTGACCGAGGTTGGCGCAAACAAGGTTAAGGTTATCAAGGTTGTCCGCGAAGCAACCGGCCTGGGCTTAAAGGAAGCCAAGGAAGTGGTAGACAACGCTCCGAAGGCAGTAAAGACCGGCGTTTCCAAGGAAGAGGCAGAGGAGTTAAAGACCAAGCTGGAGGCCGAGGGCGCGAAGGTTACATTAAAATAATGAATGTGTCATAAAGAAAAGGAGTCTGCGGCGCGCGAGGGTGTGCCGCAGGCTTTTTTTGCGCGGGGGTGCAAAAGAAATTGCTGTACAGGGAGAACGTAAGGCGCCCGTTCAGGCTGCCTTAACCGTTACAGCCTGAAGATGGGAGGATGAAAATGGAACGGCTTGCAGATACCAGGATGCGGCTTTGCGTTGATTTAAAGGAGTGCGAATATCTTCTGATCGGCCTGGGAGAGGAGTGGGAGCGCTTAGAGCCGGCGCAGATCCCGGGAGCGTATGAGTCGCTGCGCCGGCTCGCGCAGGGAAAAGATTATTTTGTGGTGACTACCGTGACGGACGGGCGTATTTTTGAATCCCCGCTTGACGGGACGCGTATTACCGCGCCGTGCGGCAACCGGAACTGGCTCCAGTGCTCCTGCTCCTGCACAAAAGATATATGGGAGCGGGGCGAGCTTCCCTCTGAAATCTGCCCGCATTGCGGCGCGCCGCTGACGGAAAATACGATCGCGGCGCAGGAGTACATTGAAGAAGGGTATCTTCCTCAGTGGAACGCGTATAAAGCATGGCTGGCCGGGACGCTGAACCGCAGGCTTTTGATTCTGGAGCTGGGCGTGGGCTTTGGGACGCCGACCGTGATTCGGTGGCCGTTTGAAAAGACGGCATTTTTTAACCGGAAAGCGCATATGTATCGTGTAAATCAAACATTTTACCAGATATCCGAACAGATACGGGAGCGGGCGGAAGCAGTAGAGGCAAATTCGGTGGAATTCTGTCGGGAAATGATTGAGAATCTCTCTGGCATATGATAAACTGGTAACTGTTCAGCGGGCGTACGATAAATGAGAGGAAACGAATATGGGAGCAATAAGTAATGACTGGCTTGAGCCTTTGAGCGGGGAGTTTAAGCAGCCATATTATAAACATTTGTATGAGACGATAAAAAAGGAATACCAGACGCGGGTCATTTACCCGGATGCGGACGATATCTTTAACGCCTTTTCCTTTACGCCGTTAAACCGCGTGAAGGTGGTGATTCTGGGTCAGGATCCGTATCACGGGAGAGGGCAGGCCCACGGGCTGTGCTTTTCCGTGAAGCCGGACGTGGGGATCCCCCCGTCGCTGGTCAATATTTACCAGGAGCTTCACGACGATCTGGGATGCTATATTCCAAACAACGGCTACTTAAAGAAATGGGCGGATCAGGGCGTGCTGCTTTTAAATACCGTTCTGACCGTGCGGGCGCATCAGCCCAACTCGCACCGCGGGCTTGGGTGGGAGGAATTCACGGACGCGGCCATCCGGATTCTGAACAGCCAGGATCGGCCGATGGTATTTATCCTGTGGGGAAGGCCGGCTCAGGCGAAACGGGAGATGCTTACGCATCCGGGCCATCTGATTCTGGAGGCGTCCCATCCGAGCCCGTACTCGGCGTCCAGAGGCTTTTTTGGCAGCCGCCCGTTCAGCAGGACCAATGCATTTCTGAGGGAACATGGGCTGGAAGAGATTGACTGGCAGATCGAAAATTGTTAAATGGGGCCGGTTTGGCTCGCAATGAGGCAGGCAGAAAGGACGGAATATGAATTTTGTAGAAATTTTAAAGGTCATTGTACTGGGCATTGTTGAGGGCTTTACGGAATGGCTTCCGATCAGCAGCACAGGCCATATGATCCTGGTTGATGAGATCATTCATCTGGATGTCAGCGGGGCCTTCCGCGAGGTTTTTATGGTGGTGATACAGCTTGGGGCTATTTTGGCGGTTCTCCTTTTGTACTTTCACAAACTGAATCCATTTTCCCAGAGGAAAAATCCCGCGCAGAAGAGGGCGACGATCCGTCTGTGGAAAAAGATTATTGTGGCCTGCGTCCCGGCGGCTCTGGTGGGCCTGCCGTTAGATAATGTGATGGATAAGCTGCTGAACGGCTATGTCGTTTCTGCCACGCTGATTATTTACGGCATATTCTTTATTTTTCTGGAGCAGCGCAACCGGAATGTGTCGTTCCCGATTCAGCGGGTGACGCAGATATCGTATCAGACCGCGGCGCTGATCGGGTGCTGCCAGGTGCTTGCCCTGATCCCCGGCACCTCGCGGTCCGGGGCGACGATCCTGGGGGCCATGCTGATCGGGTGCTCCAGGGAGGCGGCGGCGGAGTTCTCATTCTTCCTGGGGATTCCGGTTATGTTCGGGGCCAGCCTGCTCAAGATTGTTAAGTTTTTCATAAAGGGCGGCGCATTCAGCGGAGCTGAGTTTTTCTATCTGATACTGGGGATGCTGGTGGCCTTCGCCGTATCTGTCTATTCCATCCGGTTCCTGATGGGATACATCCGGAAACATGATTTTAAGTTTTTCGGGTATTACAGGATCGTGCTGGGAATCATCGTACTCTCCTATTTTGGAATTTCCGCATTAGTCATGGCCAGTTAGCATATGATCATGTAAAGGACATGAAACAGGGCCGGCGGCTGAATAAAGAGGCGCAGGGACAGCGAAAGAGACAGGTCTCTGCGCATCCGGAAGAGACGCCGGCAAAGAGGCGGACAGTGAAACGAAAGCTGATAATTCTGGCTGCGGTCCTGGCGTTTGATGTGCTTCTTGCATGTATCTGCGCGGGCGCTGCGGCCGATTTCCTGGCGTCAGCCCCGGCTGCGGCCGGGACTGCGCAGAGCGGGCTTAAGGAGGCGGAGCCCGGGCCGGACAGCCTTGAGGAAGCGCCCGGCGGTTCCGGGGAAAAGCTGATTGCCCTGACGTTTGACGACGGGCCTCATCCGGTTTACACGAAAAAGCTGCTGGACGGACTGAAGGAGCGCCATGTAAAGGCTTCCTTTTTTCTGATAGGGGAGAGTATTCCGGGCAATGAGGAGCTGGTCAGGCAGATGGCGCAGGACGGGCATCTGGTGGGAACCCATTGCTACAGCCATGAGGATCTGACGAAAATGGCGCCGCAGAAGGCCATAGAGGATATCACGCGCACGAATGAGATGATACGCGATATTTCCGGCCAGCTCCCGGATCATATCCGCCCTCCCTATGGCCGCTGGAGTGACGACCTGGAGGCGGCGGTGGGCATGACGCCCGTATTCTGGGATATTGACACCCTGGACTGGAAGAGCCAGAATGCCGCCAAGGTGGAGCGCCAGATTTATAAGAACGTGGGAAAGCATCAGGTGATCCTTTTGCACGATGTGTTTGACACATCCGTGGAGGCCGCCCTTACAGTCATTGACACGCTGGCGGCGCAGGGCTATACGTTTGTAACCGTTGACGAATTACTGATTGATTAGAGCGTGTTAGAAAATGCTTTAGAGGATAAACATACATGGATTTATTTGACTACATGCGCAGCAACACCATGGAGCGGGAGGCGCCGCTGGCCTCCCGGCTTCGTCCTGCAACGCTTGACGAGGTGGTGGGGCAGAGGCATATCATCGGAAAGGATAAGCTCCTGTACCGGGCGATTAAGGCGGATAAGCTCGGATCGCTGATATTTTACGGCCCGCCCGGCACGGGAAAGACGACGCTGGCCAAAGTGATCGCAAATACGACCAGCGCCCGTTTTGAACAGCTCAATGCGACCGTGGCGGGAAAAAAGGATATGGAGCAGGTCGTACAGGGAGCCAAGGACGCTCTGGGGATGTACGGGCAGAAAACGATTCTGTTCATTGACGAGATCCACCGGTTCAACAAGAGCCAGCAGGATTATCTGCTCCCCTTTGTGGAGGACGGGACTCTGCTTCTGATTGGGGCGACAACGGAGAACCCGTATTTTGAGGTCAACGGGGCCCTGATTTCGCGATCCCGGATCTTTGAGCTTAAGCCCCTGGAAAACGAAGACATAAAGGAGCTTTTAAGGCGGGCGGTCTGCGACAGGGAAAAAGGGATGGGAAGCTACGGGGCCGAAGCTGCGGAGGAGGCGCTGGACTTTCTGGCCGAGATGGCGGGCGGGGACGCCAGGGCGGCCTTAAACGCCATTGAGCTGGGCATTCTCACAACGGACAGGAGTGAGGACGGGAGGATTCACATTACGCTGGAGGTAGCGCAGGAGTGCATCCAGAAGCGGGCGGTCCGCTATGACAAAGGCGGAGACAACCATTATGACACAATATCAGCCTTTATCAAAAGCATGCGCGGATCCGATCCGGACGCAGCGGTGTACTATCTGGCGCGGATGCTGTATGCGGGAGAGGATATTAAGTTTATTGCGCGCCGGATCATGATCTGCGCGTCCGAGGATGTGGGAAACGCGGATCCCCAGGCGCTCACGGTGGCTGTGAGCGCGTCCCTGGCCGTGGAGAGAGTCGGGCTTCCGGAGGCAAACCTGATTTTGTCGCAGGCGGCCATCTATGTGGCCAGCGCGCCCAAAAGCAACGCCTGCTGCATGGCGATCGGGGCCGCCCAGGAAGCGGTGCGGAAAAAAAGCGTCGCCCGGGTTCCGCCGCATCTGCAGGACAGGCATTATAACGGAGCGGAAAAGCTGGGGCGCGGGATTGATTATAAATATGCGCATGATTACCCGAATCACTATGTAAAGCAGCAGTATCTGCCAGATGAAGTGGAGGGGAGCGTGTTTTATCATCCGACGGAGAATGGGTATGAGAAGAAGATTGGGGAGTGGATGGCGTTTTTGAAGAGAGGGGTATGAATCATCAGATTTCTTAAGTTCACGTATTGATTTCGTTAAGATGTATGTGAGCTATGGTTCATTGTGAGAGGGCCGCTGTCTGCGTTATCAGCGGCTCTCTCACGACAAATAACGCCCGCAATGGTTCCGCTTAATTAAATGCCCATGATACCGGGGTCAAAAGGTCTGAAATCCGATGCAGGCCCGGTTGGAGGAGGATTTTTGAACCTGGGATCCGCCAAGAACATGAAAAAGGAGCCCGATCAGGGCGGATTTTGAATGTTTTTGAGGATTGCGGGAGCACAAAGTGCGGAGCAATCCGGTATCAAAGGGGTCAGAAGACCTTTTGCCCCCGACATCATGCCATTGGTTCAGACGGGACATCCCCCTGCCCGTCTGGACTGTCGCTGTGAAGCCTGGCAAAAAAGCTCGCAGCTTAAAAATAATTTGCTTTTTTTGAAAAATAGTATATAATATAGATATTAAATTCGCAGTGAGTATCTGACAGGGGCTTCTGTGGATGGAGATGCGGCGGCTGGCATGGAATTTCCGGGCTGCCGCATGACGATTCTTATTTCTGATATTAATTCCCATGAATGAGTTCGATGAATCAAACAAGGCGAGGAGAAATGTATGAAGGAAAAATTGCAGACTCTGCCTTTGGCACAGCTACGGGAACTGGCAAAGGCACAGGGGTTAAAGGGTATTACAACATTGAGGAAGGCAGAGATTATAGACAGGCTTTGCGCGCTTGCAGAGCAGGATGCCGGGGGCTTTGGAGCGGAGGAGGACTCAGGGAGGCGCGAGGAGAAGCGCTCTGAGGAAGCTCCCGCGATGGAATCCCGGGAGGCATCCGCAGTGGCGCAGGGGAACAGGGCGTCCGGGGCGGAGAGCGGTCCGGCGGGCTATGAGGGCCGGATGAGCGGCGCGGAAGCAAAGACGGGCGGTCCGGAGGGCAGAAATTTCGCGGCCGAGCCCAGAAGGCCGGAGGAGAATCAGAGGCCGCAGCGCGCAGGCGGGCGCAGCCAGGATAACAGCTACCGCAGGCGTGATTATCAGGGCAGAAACGATTACCAGGGCAGAAATGATTATCAGGGCCGGGGCGGACAGAGCCGGGGCGATTATCAGCAGAGGAGTGAGAATCAGCCAAGGAGCTATCAGCCGCGCCAGGAAGCTCAGGCTTCGGGTGAAAATACGGGCGGCAGCGATACTGCGGCGCGTCAGGACGGCTATTCACGGACTGAATCCCAGACGAGGGAGTTTCCGGTCAGGAGTGAGCCGCAGGCTCCGGATGACATTAAGGTTGATTTTCAGGAGCTGGACAGCGGTATTGAGGCGAACGGCATTCTGGAGGTTATGCCGGACGGCTTTGGGTTTATACGGTGTGAAAATTTCCTTCCCGGGGAGAATGACGTGTATGTGGCCCCGTCCCAGATCCGCCGTTTCAACTTAAAGACCGGCGATATTGTGCGCGGAAGCAGGCGGATCAAGTCCGCGACGGAGAAATTTGCCGCGCTGCTTTATATCAATTCCGTTAATAATTACCCAACGAATGTGATCGAGCGGCGTCCCAATTTTGAAAATCTGACGCCGATCTTCCCGAACCGCCGCCTGCATCTTGAGATGCCGGGAACGAAGAATTCGACGGCCATGCGTGTGATGGATTTACTGTCCCCGATCGGAAAAGGACAGCGAGGCATGATCGTTTCCCCGCCGAAGGCAGGAAAGACGACTCTGTTAAAGCAGGTGGCCCGCGCGGTGACGGCGAACCATCCGGAGATGCATCTGATCATTCTGTTGATTGACGAGCGCCCGGAGGAGGTGACGGACATCAAGGAGGCCATCGGGGGACCGAATGTGGAGGTGATTTACTCCACCTTTGACGAGCTGCCGGATCGCCATAAGCGCGTGTCAGAGATGGTGATTGAGCGCGCCAAGCGCCTGGTAGAGCATGGGCGCGACGTTATGATTTTACTGGACAGCATTACGCGCCTTGCCAGGGCGTACAATCTGGTGGTTCCGCCCAGCGGACGGACCCTGTCCGGCGGCCTTGACCCGGCTGCGCTCCATATGCCGAAGCGCTTCTTCGGAGCAGCCAGGAATATGAGGGAAGGCGGCAGCCTGACCATTCTGGCCACGGCCCTGATCGACACGGGAAGCCGCATGGATGACGTGATTTACGAGGAGTTTAAAGGAACCGGAAACATGGAGCTGGTGCTGGATCGCAAGCTCTCCGAGCGGCGCATCTTCCCGGCGATTGATATCCTGGGATCCGGGACACGGCGCGACGACCTCCTGCTGAGCCAGGCAGAGTCCGAGGTGGTGGATCTGATCCACAAAGCGACCAATGTACAGCGGCCGGAGGAGACGGTGGAGCGCATCCTGAATCAGTTTGCGAATACTTCCAGCAATAAGGAATTCGTGGAGATTTCCAGAAAACGGAGATATTTCTAAAAATGTAGTTGACAGGACGGGAAAATGGTTGTATAATACAAAGCGTTGTTAAGGAAATATCCTTAACGGGTGCGTGTAGCTCAGCTGGATAGAGCACTTGGCTACGGACCAAGGTGTCGGGAGTTCGAATCTTCTCACGCACGTTAAAGGGTATGAAAAAGAGTATTTATCGAAAGGTAGATACTCTTTTTTGATGTAAAAGTAAGCTTTCAGATAATTTTATGGATTGCGCAGGAGTTAGTTATTGAAAATAGGTCAGGCGCATAAGAAATCAGCTTGCGGGCATTCGTAAACCGCCTGCGGCCTCTTGACTTAAAGCCAACTCTAAGTTGTATATTACATATATGAAATGTAAGATAAAAATAAATGTAAAGTGTGCAGGGAGGATTTGAACAATGAGTAAAGCATTCGTAGCGTATTTCAGTGCGAGCGGAGTAACATCAAAAGTGGCAGAGCGGCTGGCAGAGGAAACAGGAGCTGAATTATTTGAGATTGAACCTGAAATCCCGTATACCAATCAGGATCTCGACTGGCAGGACAAGAAGAGCCGGAGCTCGGTTGAGATGAACGACAGGTCGTGCCGCCCGGCGATTCGTTCTGCTGCGGCGGATATCGGGCAGTATGATGTGATCTTTGTCGGGTTCCCGGTATGGTGGTACAGGGAGCCGTCTATCATCGACACCTTTATGGAAGCATATGATTTCAGCGGAAAAACGGTTGTCCCCTTTGCCACGTCCGGAGGAAGCGGGATAGGTGATTCCGGGAAGAATATGCAGAGCCTGGCGCCGGGGGCAAAGGTAATGCCGGGAAAACGGTTTGCTGCCAGTGTATCAGGCAGGGAACTGGCTGAGTGGGCGTCAGAGTGGTTATAGGGCGCGCAGGATGCGTCCGGCCGCGATATTTTGAGAGGGATGACAGGATGCTGCTTTGGAGGCTGGAGGCATACAGAGGCGGCAATGGGTGAAAAAGTGCAGGAAACGTATTATTTGGTTACATTCAGGATTTCAGAGAAAGAATATTATACATTTTGGTACTCAGATGATATTGACGGATTTTTGCTTGACAGGAACAGGAAGCTAAGGTTTTTTCCGGAAAAAGAAGAAGCGTTAGCTTTTGCAAAAGAGAAGGGATTTCTGCTTAACAGGGAGGAAACGGAGTATCTCATATCACCGGAATATTTTAGAAAGATAGAACATTTTAGAAAAATAGATTGCGGGCAGTTTCTGAATTATTGGAATATTTTTTCAGATGTAGCACATTCAATCAACTGCCCGTTTGCAGGAGACAGCAGAGAAGAAACCATCCGGATTATTTATGAAAAGCTGTTTTACGGATGCAATATACTGGTAAATGAAGGCGAAAAGCATTACATTCCGAAATGGAGCAGGAAGGAAAAACGGTTGATAGCTAAAGTGATGAAGGATGGTGTTTCGATTCTGGCAAAGGGGCTCGTGCTCCATCCGGACAGTAATTGAACTGCCAGCGCCGCCTATTTTGCCATCTGCCGCGTTGTCGTCAGTCAACGATGCCACCGCATCGCCTCCTTCCTTCGCCTTGCAGGCTGACAAAATATTCGGTGCTGGCAGTTCAATTACTGTCCGGATGGAGCACTCGGTACGACGAAATGGATTGTGTAGGCAAAAGGAAACGTCTTTGCTTCCCTGCTTTTATGTATAAGATGAACGCGGATGATATGATCGAAACAGCAGACCGGAAAATGCGGGCGCTGGACAGAGCGGATGCGCTATCTTTCATAAAATGTAAGAAATCGGCAAAATATGAACACAACGTATAAAATCATTAGAATTATTGCCAGTAATGTGATATAGTATACAGCAGATTCAGAAGATTCATATAATGATTGTTTCCATTTATAACAGAGGAGAGCAGATGAACAGCATTGAATTAAAAACTCTTAATGAATTACAGCCGTATGCGTTTTATATACCAGCGTATCAGAGAGGTTACCGTTGGACGGGGCAGGAAGTAAACGATTTGCTGAATGATATATATGAGTTTATCCCGCGTGAAATAAATGAAACGGAAGATAAAACATGGTATTGTCTCCAGCCAATTGTGGTAAAGAACAGAGCTAATCAGGAGTATGAAGTAATCGACGGGCAGCAGAGGCTGACAACCATATATCTGGTATTATATTATTTGAACCAGGATTTTGTAGAAAAACGCCGTGACAAATTATTCTCGATTGATTATGAGACGCGTGGAGATTCAAAAACCTTTTTGGAGCATCCGGAAAACGAAAATGATGAGTGTATAGACTTTTTTTATATCCATCTGGCCTATACAGCGATTGAGAGATGGTTTGAAAAAAAGGAAGAGGAGAGTACATTTGATAAAAATGAATACAGATCAAAATTAAAATTTCATACAAAGGTGATTTGGTATGAAACAACAGAAGACAATCCGATTACAGTATTTACACGTCTTAATATTGGAAAAATCAGCCTTACCAATGCGGAGCTTATAAAAGCGCTGTTTTTGAACAGCTCAAACTTCCGTGTTGGAGATGAAGACAGGATGAGGCTCCGGCAGATTGAAATTGCCAATGAATGGGATAATATTGAAACCTCTCTTCAAAACAATAAGCTGTGGTATTTTTTGAGTGACGAGCAGAAAGAGGATAACAGGATAGAATATATTTTCAATTTAATGAATGATTCTGCGGATACAGATCCATATTCAACATTTCGTTTCTTTTATGCCAGGCTGGCCGGGAAGACAGAATCAGATATGAACAGCTACTGGGAAGAAATTCAGGCGTATTACCAGCGGTTTAATGAATGGTTCAGCGAGAGGGAATTGTATCATAAAATAGGTTTCATCTTGACGGCTAAAGCAGCAGGGGTAAAAGAATTATATCATAAATCTTCGGCTTTAAGAAAGAGTGAGTTTATTTCATATATTGATCAGGTGATCAAAAATCATTACAGGAATCTGAACCTGTTTGATTTGGATTATGAAAATAAAAATACAAAGGAGATTTTGCTGTTATATAATATCTTAACAATGCTCCAAAATGAACATGATTCTTCTTACTTCCCATTTGATGATTTTAAATTGAATAAATGGGATATTGAACATATCGCATCACGCAAGGACTCCGACTCCATTCCTTTTGCGAATCGGAAAGACTGGCTTGGTGATGTAAGATGTTACATAGACATAAAAAAGACAAAGGGTCCTGAATTAATTCAGCGCCTGGACATTATGCTTTCCAATGGCACATATGAAGCAGAGGATAAATTTACGGAGCTGTTTGATGATATTACATTTCATTTTAATCAATATATGAGCGAATTAGATGATGTGGACGGGATTACAAACCTGGCCCTGCTGGAACAAAAAACCAACCGCGGATACAAAAATGCTGTCTTTCCATTAAAACGCAGGACAATAATAGAGCGGGATAAATCAGGAGGATTTGTTCCAATTTGTACAAAGAATGTGTTTTTGAAATATTTTAGTGATTATCCCCCGGCAGTCTCATTTTGGACACAGGAAGATCGCGAGAAATATGAGCAGGATTTAATAAGAGTTTTGGGGAATTATTTAGAGGTGAATAAATAATGAATAATGATATATATTCGTTTTATGAATTGATGCAGACCTATAAAGTGAAAATACCAATTATCCAGAGAGACTATGCCCAGGGAAGAACAAGAAATCTGCCTATTTGTAAAAATTTTCTCAAAACATTAAAAGAAAATATTATAAACAATAAAACGATCAATTTGGACTTTATATACGGAAATGTGGAGAAAGATGTATTTCTTCCATTAGACGGGCAGCAGCGCCTCACTACGCTTTTCCTGCTTCATTGGTATAGTTTTGCCAGAGAGATGAATATGGATAGTTCGATTCGGGAAACCTTGAAGAAATTTACATATGAGACAAGGCTGTCTTCCCGGCGTTTTTGCGATGCGCTTTTGAATAATGCTATTTCCGTGGATGATTCGGCTGTAATAAGTGAACAGATTCTTGATTCAAAGTGGTTTTTTATCTCCTGGAAATATGATGCCACAATCAGGGCCATGCTGAAAACGATAGATGAGATACATAAAATCTTTAAGGATGTGGATTCCGTTTGGGATGCTCTGGTTAATAAGAAAAATATTATTTTTCATCTTTTAATTCTTGAAAACTTCGGCTTATCTGATGATTTGTACATAAAAATGAATGCGCGCGGCAGGGGGCTGACGCCTTTTGAAAACCTGAAGGCAGAGATTCAGGATAAGTCAGCAAAAGAGAACTGGGAGGAAGAACGCAGCGAAATAGATAAATTTTCTTACAAAATAGATAATGAATGGACACATTTTTTATGGCGCAATTTTAGAAAAGATAATTCGGTTGACAATGCGCATATGAGGCTTTTGACAGCTCTTGTTATGGCAAAATTATCTACAGGACAGTTGTTAAAAGGCGCGGAACGTATTGAAATGATACGAAGGCTTAATGATAACCATTCGGATCGCGAACTTGTAAAATATATTGATGGGGAGACGTTCCATTATATTTATACAGTCTACGAATTATACTGCGCTCTGGTCGCTTCAGACCGCTTGCCTTTGTTAAACCTGGATTTGTGGAGACATAAGCCGGAAAAAAATTTGCTTTATGAAATTTTGCTGGGGACGAATACCTCCTACACGCATAAAATCCTGTTTTATGCCCAGACAGAATATTTGCTTAGAAATGACGAAATCATCCAGGAACGTTATGAGGAATGGATGAGGGTTGTAAGAAATATTTTGTCGCGGGCGGATATTACAGTTGATGGAAAAAGAAACGATATTGTAAGAAGCCCGGAGGCTTTTTATGGAGCGATTAATTTGGTTAGCGAGCTGGCAGAAGGATGCGGAAGTATTTATCATTTCCTGTATACCACATCGCTTACCTCTTCCTTTGCGCGTGAACAGGTAAAAGAAGAAATGCTTAAGGCAGAGATTATCTGTAAGAAACCTGAGCAAAAGGGACTGATATTCAGGACAGAGGACAATGAGCTTTTGAGAGGGAAAATTATGTTCGCGCTGGAATGTGCGAATTATAAAAGCCGTATGGAGGAAATCGATTTTGGCCTGTTTGCAGAGATACAGGTGGTTTTTGAAAAGTATTTTAATAAGGAATTGGATAACAGCTTTTTAGATTTTGATAAACTCAGGCGGGCAATGCTCACAATAGAGGCAGATGGAAAATACCAGTATTATAACTCAAACTTCCCACATTAAAAATGGGATTTGCTCCTTGAAAAATCAATACTTTAGCTCACAAAATAGCGCTCAGGC
>NZ_CALPCY010000051.1:0-34907 GCF_943193115.1 Otoolea muris | reverse complement strand
CCGTGGCTGGCACACCAATCAATGACACTCATGCCTGCGGGCCGGTTCTGGCATTCCCTGATCTGCTCTGCCCACTCTTGTAAACGGTATTGTACAGCCATTGCTGTTGTTGCTGAGTTCATAGACTTACCTCCGCATAACGGTATCAAAAGTTCAGGCTTAACTTTTGATACTCATGATAGAAATATAGTCTATTGTCACACACTTTGCCCTCATAGTCGAGGTACGCACTATCTACCGTTTACTGTTCCTCCATGGCTTTCCGTTCCTCCTGTGCCTTCTGCTGGCAGGGACAGAGGCAGCGGGGCATGAAATAGCCGGAACCGCCGAACCTCGGCACAACGGTCTGTATTCCGTAGATGAAGGGCAAACTCACTTACTTTCTGCTTTATGCCACAGGGGTACAGTACACGGTTTGTCTTCAGTGCCCCAATAGTATAGAAGCCCTTTTTGATAAAGGCATCCATGATGCTGCCGCATGTATACCAGCTATCACAAAGAAAATAGGAGACAACTGGCGGTACGGGCAGTTCATCCGCAATGTCCTGTACGATTTTAACTTTTGATTTGGATTTGTCATACATGACGATGGCATAATTAAGGACTATGCCATTGCAGGAGAGCATGACGGCTACGGCCTGATGTCCATAGTCCTGCTTCCCCTTGAGATGGGACTGGTGGAAATACGCATCTTCAATCGGGTGCAAAGCCCGTGACGAAGGCTTTGCCTTTGAGGAGATGGTGTCATCCACGATGCAGAACACAGGCTTTCTGGACTGCCAGGCTTCCTTATAGATGAACTGGATGACGGTACTTTTTGGTATATCTTCCAGAGTGGCGTCATCCCATTTTCCTTTATTGAGGAAATGTGCAACCGTAGTACGGTGACAGGGGCTGTATTTTTCAAAACCGATAGTTTTCCCATGGTACCCAAGAGAAAAGACGGATATTAGTATGGCCATGATATGCTTCATAGCGGTCTGGGGAAAGATACGGCATAAATTTAACTTTTTAAAGCAGTTGTAAAGCAATGCGGAATGGTATATACTGTTTTCTATAAGACATCATCCTTTGCAGATTATAGTTTTTAGGCAAGAACAGTATACACAAAAAAGGTATGGTGTCTTTAGTTTTAAGGTATTTAAAGCAACTTTGGTAAAAATTGAAATTTGCTCAATTATAGTATTAAATTGTTTTGTCGATTACGCTAACTGCATAACCTCGGCTTCAAGTTCCTTTAACTCGTCAAATGATAAAGTTGGCACACATAAACCAATTTCTTCTAGTGATAGTTTTCCCATTTTTATCATTTTCTCTGCTGCTTTTCTTTCAGTTTCTTTTTCAATGTCTTTCGCATAAGTCCTCATAATCTGCTCGTCATCAAATAAACTCATCATAATCGTTACTACCTCCACTTCTTTGCTGCTTAGATACTGTTTTAAGATGTTCCTGTCCTTGCATATACGGATTGTTTCTGTAACCGCCTGTTTCGTCATTCCATGCTCTTTTATCTGCTCGTTAAAAACTTTGCAAAAAACAATATACTCATTGATTATATTATCCTTGTCGCTCTCATATATGACTTTTGCTTTTATCTCAATATCAATATCTGCACCGTCAAAAAACTCTTGCGATAAAGATATGATATCGGGTTTTCTGCCTTTGTTGCCTGTATATATCACATATAATTCGGGCTTTGGCATTTTTACTTTCTTGCTCTTATACAGGCTCTGACTGGTTCGCTCAAAATATTCATGGTAACTCTGTGCTAAATACAGAAGTATTCTGATTAAAATATTTACCGTCCAACTCGATTGCGCTTCCAACAACAAAAGCAATCTGTTGTTACCTGCCATTATGCCCAAATCGTTATAGAGATTATCTGTCAAAACATTGTCTATCGTTACAATATCCAACATGTCCTCTGTTGCGTCCGTATCCTCTGGGTGTAATGTTTTATACAGTTTCAGCAAATTCCTTTTATCTTGAAAAAGGTCTAAAAACACACTGTTTTTTGCTGTACGTTTTGCCTTAACTTCCTGCGTCTGTTTTATATCGTCCGACACCTTACCACCTCAATTTCTAAAAATCTGTGACACAAGATACGATATATCCTGTTCCTGTCACACTTTAATTATACAAAAAATCGCCTGTCTTTACAATAAATTTCACATTAAATTTCTTCCTCCCTCCATTTCGTTTTCTTCCCAGTCGGCTCATGTCTTTCACAATGATTGTTCCGATATTTCCCTTTTCGACTTCTGCAAGCATGGTTTGCAATTCCTCACGCTCAAAGCTCGTGCCGGAGATATCGTCATCGGTAAAGTGGCGTATGCCCGTAAAATCGTTCTTTTCCGTATAATCTTCAAGCATTGCCTTCTGGTTGGATTTGCTGTTGCTCTCGCCCTGTAACTCGTCATAAGATATTTTATGGAGATGAAGAATCATCCTACTACATATGGGATGGTACTAATTACAAATTATATATAAACAATGAATGTGTCTGTACTACTCCTAATATTCATGAGGATTTTAAAGAACTACCAATATATCAAGGAGAATATAAATGAAAAGAAAATTATTTTTTTATATCATAATAGCAATGGTTTCGTTTAACTTGATGTCTATAGTAGCCTTGGCATCTACAGATATTAGCTATGTTCAAGCGGAAAACTCAGATATTGAGGTACGGGTGGATGATATAGGCTACCAGTATAAAGTAATTGATAATGTACTATATAGGAGATTATATAATTTCACGGCTCGTAAACCTCTTGGTGACTGGGAAGTAGCTCCATAGAAATTTACAGAAGTTACATGAATGCTATATAATAGAGTAATAGTTAAAGGAACAGCTAACGATAAATAATGTATTCCAAACAATTCATATGGTCTATAAGAAAGTGCAGATTTCATTCACAACAAAGCGGGGTATAACATCAGCAACGTAATACCCCGCCATTTTTCCCTTGCTTATATATATATCCCCCATTTACGAGATAATATAGATAACCGGAATCTCCCCAGGCAGATAATGAAAGTAATAGATCTGTTCATTTTCTATACTCCCAATCCCCGGCGAACACCACACTTTAAGGCATTCTGTGGTATCGCTGAGTACCCCGCAGGCATATCCATTCTGTGAAGACAAAAAATTCGGATATGCATATAAAAAATCCGGATAAGGAAGTTCTGTATGAAATTCCAAAGCGCTGATTTCCCCATTGACAGCTCCATAGCATTCCTCATCTTGAAGACGCAGATCGGTTTCCATTTCTGCAATTGATCCATATTCCCTGAAATTCGGATAACCTCGAATAATTTCCCTGATTTCCTGTCGGTGAATCTGTTTAAATTCTTCTGTGTAAACGACGATATTCTCCAGCATCCACGGAGTATCCGCATCGGTCCTCGACAGTTTTATCTGAATCGTATAATCTTCATTGCCGCCGCTCCACTGAATACGGTTTCCCTCACATCTCACAGGATTTTCCCAATATGCAAGAAATTCTTTCCATTCGGATCGTATAATATCCGAGATTTCCGGAGGCAAAAACTGGGCGGCGATATCATCGGAGTGCTTTTGCGCCTGCAGATGTATCCCGTCTGTTATGATTTCGTTATTACCGTATACATACATGGCGCTCAATGCAGATACGGAAACCTTATCCAGGCTTTGCAATGTGACAACGCACATGGCATCCGGATCATGCTCTAAAAGAATAACCTGTCGGTTGCCATTTTGGAACGTAATGCCCCCTGAATTCCAGTAACATTCCTTTGAGGATGTGAAATCGTCTACTCGGGCTTGTTCAACAGGAAATGTGTTGTAAGTAACAGAGGTCTTTTCATTACATGAGGACAAAACGCTCAATATACATAGGGATAACAGTATCCACAGAATTTGGTATTGCGTAAATCGTTCTTTAACCCAGCGCACAGGTCGTCCTCCTTGGCCGTAAAATTGAAAGAATGTGCCTTAAAGCATTTTCATTAGTGATGCTACTTTACAGTATTTACAGTATTAAAAGCAAATTTTCCTTTTCATTTTCAGCAAAATCAGCTATGATAATAGAATCAGAGGCAGACAGGCGGCATACTCCTTGCTTTTGGAAGTTACACACCTTTGGGACAGGCTTAATGGCTTAGGCTTGCGCCACAGGTGTGTAAACACCAAAGAAGGGAGGGTGAGGATATGCTTTTTCTCGAAATCCTAAGCTGTGTAGTAAGTATCTTAGCAGGCTTCGTATCATTAGCCAAAGAGTATAAATCTTACATACAGCGTCATAAGGAGTGGACAGAAAAAGACCCATCAGCTAGCTTGCCGGCATCTGACGGGTCAGAAGATGATTGCATAAGCAATCATTGAATGTCCCAGGGTGGCGGTAGTACCGCCGCCCTTTTTATACCATAATAATATCATGTAGGAGAAACAAAGTCAATAAAAATTTAAAGTTCCTTTTTGGGCTTTCGGATGCCTTGGTTACTGTTCGTTGTGCCATCCGTTCAAAATTCATGTCGGATGATTATGAACAGTTAAAATCGTGCGTGATCAAGATTATCTTACACTCTATTCAAACTTTTCTGATTGGCAGCCAAACTTCATATTGCATATTATTGGGGTCGGGATTTAGATAGACCTCTATATCAGGAGCGTTATCAAACTCAAATCCGGATGTTGGAAGCCATTCTGTTATGATGCGTTGTTCTAATTCCTGAATTGATACACCTGTACCGGTTCCGCTAAAAATGGCCCATGTACAGGCAGGAACAGTATATTCATCTAAGGAATTGCCGGTATCAGCGGACGAAGATACAGCTATGAAATATCGCCACTCTTCTTTGTCATTGCAAACACTTACGCCTAAGACGCCCATAGGCTGATTATTCATAAGCGGCGTAATCTTTTCTAATGTGCCGTTTATAGCTGCATTTTGCCACATTTGCGGTACGGCTGCGAAATTGTTTTCTATTTCCTTATCCAGCGGATGAGATACTCCCACAATGCGAAAGGCCGCTTTTTCTTCAATTCGATAATTCAATTCCTCTACTCCTTTTACGGTTATTTTGAAGCTGATAGGGGGATAAGATTTCATAGGCGTTCCTCCTTTTTTTGCCATTGACGGCGCTATGCCATGCACACTTTGAAATGCCCTGTTAAATGCGGTCGGGGAGGAATACCCATATTTCATACCAATATCAATAATTTTTTCAGTTCCGCTTTGCAGATCGATAGCAGCTAAAGACATTCGCCTGCGGCGGATATATTCTGAAAGTGGAATACCCGCCATATATGCAAACATTCTTTGAAAGTGGTACGTAGAGCAGCATGCTATGTGTGCAAGCTCATCATAGCTGATTTTTTCTGCAAGATGTTCCTCGATATAAGAAATTGTTTTATTTAATTTTTCTATCCATTCCATTTTTTACTCCTTTCCAGTGATAATTATACCTCCTTAGGTTGGTTGCTTCCTCTCTTTTCATGCACGTAAAAGAGAGTAGTAGAAGTCTATATCTGCTTTTTGGTTTGCTTGCATAAATCACGAACGTTTAATGTATATAGTTTACTGTCTTTCATAAAATGTGTACTGCGTTGACGAAAATCAAAATGTACATTTTTATATAATTTTATACGTATTTAGACAAAAGCGCAACTGTGTAAGCAGGAAATTCCGGCTTCGGACCAAGCTGGTTCGAGGTGTCAGCGCTGCTTTACTCCTCACATGGAACAGTTTTTCAACATTGTACTTCAGTTCCCCAATTACTGTTTTATCTCAGTCTCCAGAAATTTTCCCTCCGCAAACAGTTTATCAGGATTTGAGGGATATACAGCCGTCTTCTGATTATATTCATCCTTTGTAAGCGCTGCAAACGCAATGTTCATTTTAAAATACTGTCCTGCAGACAGGGAATGATTTTATCCGTCGAACCCTGGGCCTTGTTAGCTGTCACGAGGCGAATCCCCGCAGTCAGTCAGGAGAGATTTATAGGAAATTCATTTGTAATTATACTCTCCGTGCAGTATAATTAAGATCATATCAGGGAGTGAGGATAAACGTGGTAATTTGTGATGATTGTTTAAATGTAATGAGAAAAATAGAGGATAATACTGTTGATATGGTATATCTAGATCCTCCCTTTTATTCTCAAAAAATTCAGTGTATGAAGGATTCCGATGGAAATGAATATCGTTTTTCTGATATTTGGGATACAAGAGGCGAGTATCTTGAATATATGAGAATTCGCATTAAAGAAATAAAAAGAGTTTTAAAAAAAACAGGCAGCGTCTTTTTACATTGTAATGATTCTGCTTCCCACTATTTGAGAATTATTTTAGATGATGAGTTTGGAGAAAGTAATTTTAGAAGTGAAATTATTTGGGCATATAAAAGATGGTCTAATGCTAAAAAAGGATTGCTTTCTGGTCATCAGACTATATTTTTTTATTCTAAGACAGACAATTTTAAGTTTAATACGATGTATACGGAATATTCACATACTACCAATGTCGATCAGATTTTGCAGGAGAGGGTGCGGAACAGCGCAGGAAAGGCGAGCTATAAATATGATAAAAAAGGAGATATTGTTATAGCTAAAGAGAAAAAGGGGGTGCCTTTGTCAGATGTGTGGGAAATTCCCTTCCTGAATCCGAAAGCGAGAGAAAGAACGGGTTATCCGACGCAAAAACCGGTTGAATTGCTTGAAAAGATCATTAAAATAAGTACAGATGAGGGAGACTCTGTTTTCGATCCATTTTGTGGAAGCGGAACGACGCTGGTGGCTGCAAAGATATTAAATAGAAGATTTACAGGCGTTGATAAAAATTCCAGCGCTGTTGAGTTATGTAACCGGAGATTAGAGGCGCCGGTTAAGAGCGTATCCCGATTGCTGCAGGTTGGAGCAAACGCATATAAAACGAAAACAGATGAGGAATTAGCAATACTTCATATGCTGGGATGTGATGTGGTACAGAGAAATAAAGGGATCGATGGATTCCTGAGGAAATTCTATTTAAATGCTCCTGTTGCTGTAAAAATACAAAAACCATATGAAAGTTTTTTTGAGGCGGTTGATTTACTTGACAATGCCGGAAAAAGAAAGAAATGTAGTTTTACTGTGCTGATTCGGACATCAGAAGGCTTGGTGGACAGTGAGACGCCAATACCGCCGAATATGGTAGTGCTCAACGAACTTAATTTCCAGCTAAATTCCAGCTTATTAAAAGTGTCAGATAATTATAGAATGAAGTTCATGCAGGGATAGAATAACCGGAGACAAATACGGTAAATATATAAAATCCCGGAAACGCTTGCAAAATAGGCGTTCCCGGGATTGCTTTATACGGTTTGGCTATGAAATTCCTCTGAATATTTGTAAGCAGGAAGCCGCTGCCCAGAGCGTGTTTGAAAAAACTCTGATAAACCGGAAAAAAATGCCGGGATGAAAGTTGCATTTCAGGAGAAAATCCATATAATAGAGTATAACGAAAGCAGAGGAAGGTATCACGTTACGGTTCATCCGCCGGACGGAACCCTGTAACAGCATAGCGCATCCGGCCGATGCTTGAAATAGATTCGGAACCCTTCTGATTTTGGAACTGCCAGGGAGGCGCCGGTCAGAGAGAGCCCCGAGCGGTAATGGCACATTGCAAGGTGTTGTTACCGTTACATATACATATTCCGGCATGAGAGGAACTATTCCAGCATAAAAGGGTACGGATGCCGCCGCCCTGTCATCATAATCGGGAGAACAGACATGAATTATACATATCTTCTGCGCTGTGCGGATTCTACGCTCTACTGCGGGTGGACAAACCATCTGGCCGAGCGTGTGGAGGCCCACAATGCGGGCAGAGGCGCGAAATACACAAGAGGGCGCAGGCCGGTTTCGCTGGTCTATTTTGAAGTCTTTGACACAAAGGAAGAGGCCATGCGGCGCGAGGCGGCGATCAAGCGCATGACGAAAAAGGAAAAGGAAGCGCTGGCGGACCGAGGTTCGGGCAGTGTGAAGGATTAAATCATGAAAGCGGCGTATGCGCGGGTATGGAGGCGACAGGTTGATTACATTACTGGCAAAGTGTTTTATCAAAAACAGCGGTGATCTGAAAGATCCCGCGGTGCGCAGGCGTTATGGATCGCTCTGCAGCGTGGTGGGGATAGGCTTAAATCTCTGCCTTTTTGCGGGGAAATATCTGACGGGCTTTCTGTGCGGTTCTATTGCTATTATGGCAGATGCATTTAATAATTTATCCGATGCGGGATCGTCGCTGATTACCCTGATCGGGTTTAAATTTGCGGGCATGAAGCCGGATAAGGAGCACCCGTTCGGACATGGGAGGATTGAATACATATCCGGGCTCGCGGTGGCGGCGGTTATTATCCTCATGGGTTTCGAGCTGGCCAAATCTTCGGTGGGAAAGATTCTGACGCCCTCAGCGGTGGATGCGAGTCCGGCAGCGATCGGCGTTCTGGCTGCTTCTGTGGCGGTGAAGCTGTATATGTGCAGTTATAACCGGGCGATCGGGAGACGGATTGATTCAACGGCCATGCGGGCCACGGCGGCGGACAGCTTAAGCGATGCCGCGGCGACGCTGATGGTGCTGTTTGGCATGCTGATTATGCGCTACACCGGGATATATGTGGACGGCTGGTGCGGCGTGCTGGTGGCGCTGTTTATCTTCTATACCGGATACACCGCGGCCAGGGACACGCTGAGCCCGCTTTTGGGGCAGCCGCCGAAGCAGGAGCTGATTGATGAGATCTACGCCATCACACTGGCACACAAAAAGATCCTGGGGATCCATGATCTGGTGGTTCATGACTACGGCCCGGGGCGGCTGATGATTTCCCTGCACGGGGAGGTATCCGGGGACGGAAATATATTTGCGCTTCATGACGTGATTGATCAGGCGGAAAAGGAGCTGAAGGAACGGCTGGGCTGCGAGGCCGTGATCCACATGGATCCCATCGAGACAGCCAATGAGGAGTCGGCCGCGATCCGGCGCGGGGTGGAAGAGATTGTGAAGCAGATCCACAGCGATATTACGATCCATGATTTCCGTATGACAGCCGGGGAAGACCAGTTGGAGATGGCATTCGACGCGGTAGCCCCGTATCAGACCGAGCGCTCGGACGAAGAGCTGGCAGAGGAGATCAAACGGCGCGTCAGTGAGAAATGGGAGGGCTGCCGGGCAGAGGTTTCGATCGATCACGAATACGTGCTTTGAGGCAGCCGCCCGGGCTATCTGAACGGTTAAATACAATACAAGGTTATATACAATACAACAAGATAAAAAAAGGGGTTAAACCGATGCCTGAAAAAAGAAAATCAGAGCTGACAACGCTCTGTTACATTGAAAAAGACGGATGTTACCTGATGATGCACCGCATTAAGAAAGAAAAGGATGTCAATCAGGGGAAATGGATCGGCGTGGGGGGCCATTTTGAGCCGGGTGAGAGCCCGGAGGAATGCCTTCTGCGCGAGACAAAGGAGGAAACGGGACTTACGCTGACCTCGTGGAAGTTCCGCGGGATCGTGACTTTTATTGCCGAGGGCTGGCCGTCCGAATATATGTGCCTGTTTACAGCGGACGGATTTACGGGAGAGTTGTCGGAATGCGGGGAAGGCGTGCTGAAATGGGTGAAAAAAGAGGACGTGTTTCAGTTAAACCTCTGGGAGGGCGATCGGATTTTCCACAGGCTTTTGCTGGAGCGGGACGATTTCTTTTCCCTGAAGCTTCGCTATGCGGGGGATGAGCTGAAGGAATGTGTTCTGGACGGCGCGGCGGTGGACGCAGCGGATCCGGCCGGGATATCCGTGAAAGAGTGAAACGATGCGGATTTTATATGAAGAAACAGGGGACAACATCCGTGTGCTCCGGTGCTTTGGAACAGGCGGCGAAGCGGTTATTCCGGAGCGGATCCGGGGAAAAGACGTGACAGAGCTGGGCGATTATGTATTTTCAGACGGACTGCGCAGCCTGCCTGCCGGTAGCTGGTGGGACGGCGGGGATGCGGGGAGGGCCGGGGCTGCATATACAGAGGCAGGCGGGGATGCATATGCAGGGACAGGCCGGGATGCGCATGCAGAGACAGACCTTCCCCCGCTCTGCGGCCTTGCGGTTCGGGCCGTTTCGCTCCCGAAAACCGTGCGCCGGATTGGCCGCTATGCATTTTACAATTGCTATGATCTGGAGCGCCTGGCGCTTTCCTCAGGGGTGCGGGATGTGGGGGCCGGCGCGTTTACAGGCTGCAGAAAGCTTACGCAGCTCGTCATTGAAGTAATTGAGGGCGAACGATCCTGCTTTAAGGAAGTGCTGGCAGAGCTCCCCCAGGAGCTTGTGGCGCAGTACCGCCGCATGGAGCGGGGTTCGGACGGGAAGCTTTGCCCTGCCGGGGAAGCGAGGCTTTTGTTTCCGGCTTATTATGAGGAAGCGGTGGAAAATACGCCGGCGCGCATTCTGGAGACACATGTGCATGGTTGCGGCCACCGCTACCGCTATGCGTTTGACGGAACCACGTTTTTGTTCCGTGAATATGACAGGCTGTTCCCCTGGCTGCTGGCGCAGAATTCAGCGCAGTCGGCCGCGCTGCTGGCCATGGGGCGTCTTCGATACCCCCTGTTTCTGGAAGAGGAAGCCGGGAGAGCGTATACGAAATACCTGGCGGATCATTTGGAGGAGACGGCCGCATGCCTTTTTAAGGAAAACAGTATGGACGGCTGGAAATGGCTGGTGAGCGGATTCTTTGCGGAAAAACCGGGGGAAACAGACAGAAAGGTTGAGCGCGCTGCCGTAAACTGTTTGGGGAACGAGGTTTTTACGGAGCGCGCTCACGAGGAATATTTCGATATATGGAAACCGGCTTTGGGGAAAACCGGCTTGGGTAAGCTGATTGAACTGTCAAACCAGGCCGGCCGCACAGAGGTTGTAAGCTTTTTGATGGATGCATCGTATCAGCTTTTTCCCCCGGCCCGGAGGCGGTTTGAACTGGAATAGCCGTTCAGGCTTGTCTGAAACAGGACAGACATTGCAAACCTGATTCAGTATTTTGCTCTTCCCTGTTCTTTAACTTGATTATATAACATCCTTTGTATATAATCAAATATAAATAAAAACATAATTGTTATTTGCTTTTTTTTATGCACCGATTAAATACTTGAGGGAGAGGTTATGTTCGACGGTAAGGAATATGTCTACGCAGTATATGAAGAAAAGAGCTTTTCCAAAGCGGCTCAAAAGCTCTATATTACCCAGCCGGCTCTGAGCACGGCGATCAAAAAGGTGGAAAAAAAGATAGGGAGTCCGATATTTGACAGAAGCACTTCCCCGATTGGCTTAACGCCCAGCGGGGAAGTGTATATTGATGCAATCGAAAAGCTGTTTGTGCTGGAGCAGAACACACTCAACCAGCTCAACAATCTGAACGGCCTTCTGGCCGGAAAGCTGGCTGTGGGGGGGACCATTTTTTTTACATCATTTATTCTGCCGGGCCTTCTGGGTGAGTTTGCGGGGAAATATCCCCAGATCAAGATTGAACTTCTGGAGGGGACGACGTCGCAGCTCACGAACAAGCTGATGGCAGAGGAGCTGGATCTGATCATCGATAATTCGGAGCTGGATGACAAAAATTATGAGAAATATTATTACAGCACAGAGCGGATCCTCCTGGCGATCCCCAAAAGTTTTGAGATTAACCGCGAGCTGGAGGCGTACCGCCTGACCGAGCAGGAGATCATGGCCGGACGCCACACGGGAGATACATTTCCCTCGCTGCCGCTGCCCCTTTTGGGGGAAATGCCGTTTATTATCGTAAAGGAAGAAAACAGCATTTACAAGCGGGCAATGAAAATGTGCGGCCGCCAGGACTTTACGCCCAATATCATTCTGAAGCCGGATCAGGTGGTTTCAGCCTTTAATATGGCCGGAAAGGGAGTCGGGGCCACCTTTCTTCCGGACGGGCTGGTCTTAAGCCTGCCCTATGAGGCCCCGCTCTATTACTACAAGATGGACGAGGATCTGTCGATCCGCCAGGTGTATTTTTACAAAAAACGGAATAAGTACCTGACAAAAGCCATGGAGGAATTCATACGCGTGGCAGTAGGCGACGAGGGCTTTCTGGCCGTCCGGGATGCCAGGGAGAGGGAAAAGCAGGAAAGGGAGAAGGGAAAACGAGGTGGAACGGGAACGTAAAACGCCGGCTGGCTTAGCGCAGGAGCAGGCGGAGAAGCTTAAGCTTGTCTGCCTGGAAATTCTTTCAAACACAAAAAATGAGCTGTACCTCCATCTGCGCTTCATGGATCGGGCGCTGGGAATGCTCCGGCTTTCGCCGGATTTCTCAAAAAAAGGCGCGGGGACGGACGGCTCCCTCTTTTACTTTCATCCGCAGGCCCTGGCCAGCCTTTATCTTAAAGGGCGCGCCTGCGTGAACCGCCTCTATTTCCATTCGATCCTGCACTGTATTTTTTGTCACATGTATGCAGGGGGCCGGAGAGAAAAGGCGTATTGGGATCTGGCATGCGATATCGCTGTGGAATATCTGATAGATACCGCGCATTTGAAATGCCTGCGCCGTCCGCTCCCGCCTATGAGGCGCCAGCTCTATCAGGAGGCCAGGGAGCGCGTAAAGGTCATAAACGCCCAGAGCATGTACCGCTTTATCAGAGAAAAAGCGCCCGCTGAAAAAGCATTCGCCGCGCTGGCGGCAGAGTTTTACGCGGACGATCACTCCCTGTGGGATGAGGAAGACAACAGCCCCAGGGCGGGCGTCAGCGGAAAGGATCAGTGGGATGCGCTTCGGGAGACGATGGAGACAGAGCTTGAGACATTCTCAAAGCAGGCATCCGACGAGGCGGGCGAGCTCCTGGAGCAGATACGGATTGAAAACAGGGAGAAATACGATTACAGGACATTTCTTAAAAAGTTTACGGTGTTAAAGGAAACGCCCCAGCTTGATCTCGATTCCTTTGACTATATATACTACGATTACGGCATGCGGCTCTATGGAAATATGCCCCTGATCGAACCCCTGGAAACGCGCGAGGCCAGGCAGCTTGAAGAATTTGCGATCGTGATCGACACCTCCATGTCGTGCTCCGGGGAGCTGGTGCGCCGCTTCCTGGAGCAGACCTGCGCGGTGCTCTCCGAGGCGGCGTCGGCCGCACGCAGGGTAAACATCCATGTTATCCAGTGCGACGAACGGATCCAGAGCGACCGCGCCGTTACATCCGCAAACGATCTGCAGGATTTTATCGAACATATGGAAATCAAAGGCGGAGGCGGGACCGACTTCCGCCCGGCTTTTGAGTATGTCAGCCGCTTATCGCGTGAAAAAGTGTTCACGGACCTGAAAGGACTGATCTATTTTACGGACGGATACGGGACGTTTCCGTCCAGGCCGCCGGCATACGACACGGCGTTTGTATTCTTTAAAGAAGACTACAGCGATGCAGAGGTTCCGCCCTGGGCGATTAAACTGATTCTGGATCCGGATGATCTGGAAGCGGCGGGGGGCGCAGAGGGATGATAGAAGAGGGATGGGAAGGCGGGAAATTACAGAGGATGAGAGATAGTTTGAAACGAACAGGGAGGCTGAGTTGTGAGAAGGGACAATTGAAAGGAGCTGTAAAGCGATGAGAAGGAAGGACAGGGAGATACGGGATAAAAAAGAGATCCAAAACATTATGGAAGCCTGCCAGGTGTGCAGCCTGGCCTTTTCAGGGACACAGGAGGAATATCCGTATGTGATCCCTCTGAATTTCGGCGTGATCTGGGACGGAGATCAGGCGGCCCTTTATTTCCACGGCGCAGGGGAAGGCACAAAAACAGAGCGTATGCGCCGTGACGAACGGGCGGCTTTCTGCATGTATGCCGGGGAAGAGCTGGCGCTGAAACAGCCGGCCTGCCGCTCGACGATGCTATACGCAAGCGTCTGCGGGACAGGACGGCTGTCGGTTGTGCGGGATATGGAGGAGAAGAGGCGTGGATTAGACGCGCTGATGAGGCAGTATGACAGAACGGGGGGCGGGTTTGAATATGATGGTGATGCGCTGGAGCGGATTACGGTGCTGAGGCTTTTGGTGGAGGAGGTTTGCGGGAAGAGTAACCGGGGGTGAATTGGCGCGGGTTAGGGGGGATCGCGAGGGGGACGCCAGGGGCGGCTTCTATATCCAACGGAACTGCGCTTTCGCTCAGAGAAAAGCGCAGCGGGCGCGTAACAGTTAAAAACTAATAATTAAAACTGCGTCTTCATATGGCCAAACATAAAAAAATATGGTATGATGTCAATACTTGCTGTTGCAGAAGTTGTGTGAAGGAGTTACCATTCGCAGGCAGTATTCCGCGAAGCGTGTTACTGTTCACGGAACGGCTGCTTATTAGCCGGGCTGTGAATAGCAACGTGAAGGAGAAAAGATGAAGGATAAAGAATCTTTGATTGCAGATTCATTGCATGGGTCTATAATGCTTAGTAAATTTGAAAAAGATATTATAGTTACCACGCTGTTCAATCGACTTCATGACATTTATCAGAATTCAACGGCGTATTTGACATTCCCCGCTAACCGGACTAAAAGGATGGAACATTCTTTTGGCTGTATGTATTTGTGCGGGAATATTTTTTATTCAAGCCTGTGTAATGCGGACAGGGATACGCTGCGCGGCTTTTTTGGACAGGCGGAGCGGGAGCTGGAAGGGATTATAGACAGTGTCTGCGGCCGCAGTACAGGACGGCAGTATGAGCATAAGCTGGGCGGCGTGTACAGGGATATTCGGAACAGATATGAGAATATGAAGATAGAGGGGGGCATATATAATTATTACAAGCCCGCCAATATCGAGTCAGATTCGTATGTGAGAATCTACATGCTTTTGTTTGAGGGGATCCGCCTTGGAGGGCTGCTGCACGATATCGGACATCCTCCCTATAGCCATATCAGCGAGAATGCGCTGAATTATTTATATGGAACGATTTCCGGGAAAACGGGGCGCAGTAAAAGAGAGGACGAATTTTTGGCGGTTTTGGAGGGGATGGCAGGGGAAAACCATCAGCTTCATGAAGAGATGGGAGTGAAAATTGCCAATATTCTTTTGCTGGAAGCA
Source organism: Otoolea muris (assembly GCF_943193115.1). Lineage (NCBI taxonomy): Bacteria > Bacillati > Bacillota > Clostridia > Lachnospirales > Lachnospiraceae > Otoolea > Otoolea muris. Next base: position 19,810 of record NZ_CALPCY010000051.1, on the reverse strand, counting down.
ATCAGGAATGTTACGGAGGAAGAGTCCCGCGAGGGCGCAGTCTACGAGGAGCAGTTATACAGGATCCTGATAAAGGAGATTACTCTCAGAATTTTGCAGGAAAGCAGTCCCTTTTTTAAAGATTTGCATGCCATTGTGGATGGGACGCTGGACGGGGATCGGCTGGATTATGTGTCCCGCGATCCGGAAAATTCGGGTTTTCAGTTGGGAAGGACGGAATTTGACCGTCTGATCCATAAGATGAGATTATGCAGGCTGCAGGCGCATTATTTATTCTGCCCCAGCTCCAGCACGGTGAACGCCGTGGAAGATTTCCTGATGAAGCGCTGGAATCTTTATAAAAATATTATTTATCATCACAGGGTGGTAAAAACAGATTACCTTCTTCAGAATATTATCATAAAGCTTGCGGAAGACTATTTTAAAGAAGATTATGGGGACGCGGAACGGGATGAAAAGATAAGCGGCGCGTATGTTTTGCCGTATGATATATCAGGATTATGGAAGGCGAATGTAGAACGCCCGTCGAATATGGAAACGGCATATGCGATTAATCAGTGGACCGATGCCTGGCTGATTACGGTTCTCAAGACGACGTATTTCCGGAGATATATCGATCAGAAGAGCTGTCTGCATGATCAGCTTGAGGAATTTCTTACCAATAAAAAGCATTATGATTCGCTGATAAAAAGGCGGGAAGAGTTTCAGGAGATTGATTCCGGCGTGTCGGAGATCCTTTCCGGCAGGGCGGGCGATTTACGGGAGGCAATCCAGCGCTTAAAGCGGGAATCGGAGTGTCTGGAAGCGGAAAAGAAAAGGACAGTATTTGATATAGAAGGATATGTGAAAATCATTGATGAAATAACCGGAATTGCACAAAATAATAAAGACAAGAGCTTTGCGGAACGGGGAGGTTTTATTCTGGGCGTGATAAAAAGAAAGTTGTTTCCAGGGGTGGAAACATTTTCCTGTATGCTGGATCAGATGATGAGCCGCCTTGGTTTTGCGCCGGGAGAGATGTTTTATGCTGAGAAAAATTTGAAAACGGGGACAAACAAGGGGCTGTATTTTTACCAGCCGACCAATAAAGAAGGAGAACCGGTTTCTTTGGATAAAATATCGAATATTTCTTATGTTTTGGATGATAATGTGTTATACTCTCCGTTTTTCTTTCTGTATTTGAATAAGAAATCTTCTAAGCGGGAGGATTTCCACGCGCTGCGCAGGAAGATAGGCGCTGAAATCGGAAATTGCATTGCCGAATATATATTAGATACAATTACAGGTTTATCAGGCAATAAGAAGCCATTAGAAAAAAATCGGACGGGATAAGTACCGCCATGACAGGAAGCATGTTTTTATGTTAGTGTGTAACTGCCTGGATCTGAACGGTTACGTTTATCTGCTTAAATAATACATATGTTCTTTTGAATTTTGGAGGCGGTTCTTATGTGTAAGGTATATATGGATTTAAATGTTGAAAAAAACCTGGATTTCGCGATTTACAGTTTAGTTCTGTCAAAAGATAAAGGCAGGGAATTTTCACCGGAAGAGCTGGCGCAGGATATCATAAAGTATCAGGATTTGGATCGGACGCTTTTAAACACGAAGATTTCTTTGCTGTTAAAACGCTGGGTGATGTCCGGGGTTTTGCAGCAGCGGCTGGATAATTTTTCAGTGGTTTAAAGGCGTATTTCACAGATTATATCCATGACGAAAGGGCTTTGCAGGCGCTTCGTATATGGCTGAATATAACGGAAAGATTAATATATGTACTCTCGGAATCTCTCTGCGCCTGCTTTTGCGGCTGATTTTCCGCCAGATGCACCCAAATTTAATCAACGTACGCTCCACGTACGCCTCATAAATTTGTGCACATCTGACAAAAAATCATCTCACAAAATCAGGCACAGCAAGATTCCGAGAGTACATATAGGTTTTTGCCAGAGGTCACGCTGCTTCTTTTCAGTAAGAATCGACGTGATTTTTGGTTATTTTAAGTGAAGATTTGGTTATGAGGCCAGTGAGGACGATTATGAATATTAAAAGGGCAAAGGAAGAGATCAAAAACTGTATTCAGGTATATTTTATGAAGGATGGGCATGGGGAGTACATGCTTCCCGCAATCCGGCAGAGGCCGGTGCTTCTGATGGGCCCTCCGGGAATCGGAAAGACCCAGATTATGGAGCAGATCGCCCGTGAATGCCGCGTGGGGCTGGTCTCCTATACGATCACGCATCACACGAGGCAGAGCGCCATAGGGCTGCCGTTTATTGAAACGCGGGAATACGGCGGGGCGGCGCATTCTGTGACGGAATATACAATGAGCGAGATCGTGGCTGCCATTTACCAGAAGATGGAGGACACGGGGCTAAAGGAAGGGATTCTGTTTATTGATGAGATCAACTGTGTTTCAGAGACGCTGGCTCCTATGATGCTGCAGTTTCTGCAGTGCAAGACCTTTGGAAACCACAGGATTCCGGACGGATGGCTGATCGTGACGGCCGGAAACCCGCCGGAGTACAATAAATCCGTGCGTGAGTTTGATATTGCGACTCTGGACCGCATCAAAAAGATCGATGTGGAGGCGGATTTCTCAGTGTGGAAGGAATACGCCCTGCGGACCGCCGTGCATCCGGCTGTCCTCGCCTATCTGGAGGCCCGGCCGGATCATTTCTACCGGATCGAGACTACGGCGGACGGACGGCGCTTCGCCACGCCCAGGGGCTGGGAGGATCTGGCCCGTTTTCTGGAAATCTATGAGAAAACGGGTAAAAAAGCCGACCGCGATGTGGTGATCCAGTATATTGAGCATCCGGGCATTGCCAGGGATTTTGCCGCGTATCTGGAGCTGTATGAAAAATACCGGGCCGATTACCGGATTGAGCGCCTGCTTTCGGGAAATCCGGGGGAGGAGCTTATCAATCAGCTTGCCGGAGCGCCCTTTGATGAGCGCTTCAGCGTGCTCAGCCTGATACTGGCGCATTTGAACAGCCATTTCAGGGATGTGTGGAAGAAGGAGGCGTTTCTGGAGCTTTTGTTTGACAGCCTGAAACGCTTCCGGACAGCGGACGGGAAGGGGAGTCCTTCGGATCAGGCGCGCTTCCTGGCAAAGGAGCTGTCCGAAAAGCGCGGGGAAAAGCTGAAATGCGGCTTTATCGGCCGGGATGAGGATTATCTGATGCGCGACGCCCAGGCTAAGCTGGAAGAATACGCGCTGCTTTTGGATCGTGAGCACATCACGGCGCAGGACGCGGCATTTGAGCGCCTGAAAGAGCGGTTTGACGAGGAAAACGGTGAATTTGACCGCTTATCGGAACGGACGCTCGGCCTTCTGGAGCATGCCTTTGATCTGCTGGAAGCCGCGTTCGGCGCCGGGCAGGAAATGACGATTTTTGTCACCGAGCTGAACACGAATTATTACAGCGTCCATTTTTTGAAGGAAAATATCTGCGAGCGGTATTACCAGTACAATAAGACGCTGCTGTTCGAGGATCAGGAGGATGAGATCCGGGAGCGATTGAAACAGATGGCGTAACAGGATTATGGGTTTCCGGAACGTTCCGGGGCAGATGACAGCTCCTGCCGCCGCGCTGGCCGTTACAGTCCGGGGTTATCTGAACTGTTACGGCAGAATCATATGAACCATAGAAGAGGAGAATGAAAATGAGATATGAAGGCATTGTATACAGGCCGCCGAGTGAAGCAAGGAGCCTGATTATTCAGGTCACGATCGGATGCGCGCACAATACCTGCACGTTTTGCAATATGTACAAGGAAAAGGAATTCCGGATCCGGAAGATGGAAGAGATCATGGAGGATCTGGAGGAGGCGAGCCACAGCCGCTACGCTTCCTGGATCGAAAAGGTATTCCTGGCGGACGGCGACGCCCTGATCCGCACGACGCCGGATCTGCTGACCATCCTTGACGCCATCCGCCGGAAGTTTCCGCAGGTCGGCCGGGTGGCCGCATATGGAACCGCGCAGGATATCCTGCGCAAGAGCGGGGAGGATCTGGCAAAGCTTAAGGAAGCGGGGCTTGGCATCGTCTATGTAGGCGCTGAGACAGGCGACGACGAGATTTTGCGTTACATCAATAAAGGCGTAACCGCCGCCGAGATCATTTCCGCGGGACAGAAGCTGAAGCGCTGCGGCATCCAGACCTCGGTTACGCTCATCTCCGGCCTTGGGGGCCGGGGAAAGGTAAGAGAACACGCCCTTTCCTGCGCAAAGCTGATCACAGAGATGAATCCGGAATACGCCTCCTTCCTGACCCTGCGGCTGTACGAGGGGACGCCCATGTACGCGGATGTGGTGGAAGGCCGTTTTGAGCGGATCACCGCGGACGAGATTGTGGAGGAGATGAAAATCTTTCTGGAAAATGTCCGCTCTCCCGGGACCGTTTTCCGCACAAACCACGCGTCAAACTATGTGGTTCTGGCCGGAACGCTTGACGGGGACATTCCGGCGATGATGAGGACGCTTGAGGAGGCGAAAGCCAACCACCATTACAGAAAGTTCCGGGAGACAGGGGATCTGCTGTAGCTGTCCTATATTCCGGTTAGCTGCATCATGTGTTGGAAATCGATCCACAGATGCTTAAGGACACCGGATTTTACCCGGTCCCGGAATGTATAGGCAGCAGTTTCAAAAGGTGTTTCCTTAAGGTGGCAGACATACACCGACTGCCGTTCCGGATTTACCACCCAGTATTCCCGTACACCGGCATCGTTATAGAGATTTAGTTTACGGATATAGTCGTGGCTGGAATTGCTGGAGGAAGTGATTTCAATAATCCAGTCGGGCGCGCCGCTGCACCCACGCTGTGTGAGCCTGCCAGGGTCACAGATCACGCTGATATCCGGTTCAGCCACAGTTGTATTGTCATCAAACAGACTGACGGCAAAGGGGGCCGGGTACGCCTTGCATGAGCCCCCCTTGGAGCGGATATGATTTGCGATCTCAACATGTAGAAAGGACAGGATTTCGTGACGAACCTGCTGGGAGCTGACATGTAATAAAACTGCCCGTCAATCAGCTCAGCCCGTACATGTTCCGGAAGCCTGTAATACTCCTCTTCCGTATGGCTATTTGTATGTCCTGCGGCCTGCGCCATTCCCGGCTTCCTTTCTCTCATAGTAAAATATATACTGCTGCATCACGCCCGCATACCCCTGATAGCCGCCGAAATAGTCCCGTATCAGGGCTTCGTACAGGCGGCTTTTGGGAAGCGCGCGGTATTTCTTCGGGTTCTTGGGATAATAATGCTCCATCAGGATCTGTGAAATCCAGGTATCCACCGGAAACGCGTCGATGTGGTGCAGCCCAAAGAGGCAGACACAGTTGGCAATCTTTGCCCCGATCCCGTAAAATCCGGTCAGATATTCAAAGGCGCGTTCATAGTCCATCGCGGACAACTTATCCAGATCCAGACGCCCCTGCAGGGCATCCTCACAGATCCGGCTGATATAAGCGGCGCGGTAGCCGAGCTTCAATGCCTTAAGTTCGTCCAGTGAAGCCCTTCCAAGCTGTTCAGGCGTAGGAAACGTATAATAAACACGCCCCGCGCCGCCGGAAAGAACCGTTTCCCTGCGGACGCCGTAGCGGCAGCTTAACGCTTCCACCGCCTCCCGGATTTTAGGGATCGTGCGCTGCTGTGAAATAATAAAAGTCACAATCATTTCCCACACGTCCTGCCGCAGGATACGGATCCCGGAACCCGCCCCGGCAGCGGCCGTCAAATACGAATCCCGTTTCCGCACAGAGGCGATATAGGCCCCGTAATCCGTGTCCAGATCAAAATAGTTTACCCAGAACGGATAATCCTTGTCCGGACAGTCAAAATAAAACGTGGAAGCATCCTGTGAAATCTCCAGATAACGCTCCCCGCTCACAACAGACCACACATCAGGCGCGCATGGCGTCATGCGGAAACACTGGCCGGATTCGGCAGTCTGCTTTAAATCAAATTGGGGTTGGAATCTTGTTTTCATATAGGAAGTATAGCACAGGAAAAAGAGCTTGCACAAGAGTTTTGTTTTGAGTATACTGGGAATAGATTTTATGCGTTAATGCGGATGGTTTGAGCGTAGGGAGTTTGAGAGAGTCGTGGGAGGAACGCCAGCATATGATTCAATACAGTAACGTTTAACCCCGCAATAAAACCGCAACAAAATTTCAAAGAAAGGTGATTAGTTATGTTAGAAGCAGGAATAAAAGGAAGACAGGAAGTTATGGTAACCAAAGAAAACTGTGCAAGCGCCCAGGGAAGCGGGCTTCTGGAGGTGTTTGCGACCCCGGCCATGATCGCTTTGATGGAGCAGACCGCCTGGATGAGCATTGCGTCTCTTCTGAATGAGGGCGAGGGAACTGTGGGGACAAAGCTTGATGTAAGTCATCTTGCGGCCACTCCGGTGGGGATGAAGGTGTGGTGCGAGAGCGAGCTTAAGGAAGTGGATAAGAGAAGGCTTGTATTCCACGTCGAGGCGTTTGATGAGAAGGGAAAGATCGGCGAGGGAGAGCATGAAAGATTTATTATTCAGAATGAGAAATTCATGAAAAAAGCACAGGCAAAGCTGGAAGGCTGATATGAAGATTACGTATATACATCACAGCTCGTTTTCTGTGGAGACAGAGAAGGCGACGCTGTTATTTGACTATTATGCAGGCCCGCTTCCGGCGTTTGCAAAGGATCGGCCGCTGATTGTGTTTGCCAGCCATTTCCATGCGGATCATTTTTCTCCTGTTGTTTTTGAGCTGGCAGGGCATGAGGGCGGCGCGCGGTTTATCCTTTCCCATGATATCCGTCCCGGGAAGGTTCCGGAGGAACTTCTTGACCGGACGCGTTTTGTGAAGGCCGGGGAATCATTTGAGCTGGCATATGCGCAGGGGGAAGCCGCGATGCGGATCGAGACGCTGCGCTCTACGGATGAGGGCGTCGCCTTTTGGCTTTCCTGCGGCGGGAAGGAGATTTACCACGCGGGAGATCTGAATAACTGGTGGTGGGAGGGCGAGGACAAAGCCTGGAACCGCAATATGGCGGCGAATTATAAGAAGGAGATGGAGAAACTGGCGGGAAGGACGGCGGATATTGCTTTTATTCCACTGGATCCGCGCCTGGAGAAATGGTTTTATCTTGGCATGGAGGGCTTTATGGAAAAGGCGGATGCAAAGGCCATTTTCCCCATGCATTTCTGGAAGGATTACAGCGTGATTGAGCGCATGAAGCGCCATCCGGCCAGCGCGGGCTGGGGGGATCGGATTGTGGATATCAGAGAAGAAGGAGAGGTATTTGAGCGATGAAGTTTTCATTTGCACATAATAATTTCAATGTGGTGAACCTGGAGAAGTCTTTAAAATTCTATGAGGAGGCGCTTGGGCTTAAGGAGATACGCCGCAAGGAGGCAAAGGATCACAGTTTTATTCTTGTGTATCTGGGAGACGGGGAGACAAAGCATGCGCTGGAGCTGACCTGGCTTCGCGACTGGGAAAAGGATTCCTATAATCTGGGGGACAATGAATTCCATCTCGCCTTTGAGACGGACGATATGGAGGCATCCTTTAAGAAGCACAAGGAAATGGGCTGCGTCTGCTACGAAAATCCGTCGATGGGAATCTATTTTATCAGCGATCCGGACGGTTACTGGCTGGAGATCGTGCCTCAGAAATAAAGCGGCCGCTCCGGGACCAGTACAGCGTTGCATTCGCGAGTAAACAGCACTCGCTATCCGCGCCCTCTGCACGCCTGCGAAGCTAGAGCGTTGCTTAAATTTCAGTGAATACATTGCTTGATATCGGTGTCATCTGTGCGTCTGCGAAGCGACGGCGTAGTGGCGCCTACGTCTAGCTTCGCAGGCGTGCAGAGGGCGCGGATAGCGAGTGATTTATTCACTGGAATTTAGGCAATGCTGTACTAGAGCGTGTTTGAAAAATGCTTTCTGCCAGATGTGCGTTCCGCTTTGTGGGAGATTTGGGCCAAATGAACGCGGCGCAGTGGGCTGCGTTAAGTGAATTTGGCACAAATATGCCGCAAAGTGGGGCGTGCAGATGGCGGGAATGATTTTTCAAACACGCTCTAGATGTACTCCCGGAATTCCGCGAAATCCGCCGCAAAGGCAGGTGCGGAGAGATTCTGAGAGCACAGGATTACATGATTAAGGGGGAACGCGGCATTGAAGATGGTGATTGCAAATGGACGGGTGATTGACCCGGAGAGCGGTTTTGACGGACTGGCGGATCTGATGACAGAGGACGGGAAGATTACCGGGATATGGCGGAGGGACAGCCAAGACAGGCGGGATACAGACGGCGGGGCTGGCTGGCATCCGGCGGACGGAACGGATCCGGGCGTGTGCGGCGGGGAGCCGGCGCGGGTGATCGACGCGGCGGGGCTTATTGTCGCCCCCGGCCTGGTGGATGTCCATGTCCATTTCAGGGATCCGGGACTGACCTGGAAGGAAGACATCCTGACAGGAGCCGCGGCGGCCAAAGCGGGCGGTTATACGACAGTTGTGTGCATGGCAAACACGAAGCCCGCGGCGGATACGCCGGAGGTGATCCGCTACATTACGGAAAAGGGCAGGGAAACCGGGATCCATGTCCTGGCGGCGGCGGCGGTCACGAAGGGGCTTAAAGGCAGGGAGCTCACGGACATGCAGGCATTGGCCGAAAGCGGCGCGGCGGGATTTACGGACGACGGCATTCCGCTTATGAACGAAGCGCTTGTGAAAAAGGCGATGGAAGAGGCGGCGCGCTTAAAACTGCCGCTGAGCTTTCACGAGGAGGATCCGGCGTTTATTATCAATAACGGGATCAACCAGGGGGCTGTTTCTGAACGGATGGGCCTTGGCGGATCACCTGCGCTGGCGGAGGACGCGCTGGTGGCCAGGGACTGCATGATCGCGCTTCACACAGGGGCCAGGGTGAATATCCAGCACATCAGCTCAGCGAATTCCGTGAAAATGGTCGGCCTGGCGAAAGAGCTGGGGGCTGACGTATGGGCAGAGGTGACGCCGCACCATTTCAGCCTTGATGAAACAGCGGTGCTGGAGTATAAAACCCTGGCAAAGATGAATCCGCCCCTGCGGACCGCGGCGGATCGGAGCGCTCTGATCGAGGGCTTAAAGGACGGGACGATTGACGTGATTGCTACGGATCACGCGCCGCACAGCAGGGAGGAAAAGGAAAAGCCGTTTGCCGAAGCGCCGAGCGGGATCATCGGCCTTGAGACAGCGCTGCCTCTGGCCGTGACGAATCTGGTAAAGGCCGGGCATGTAAGCTATCTTACGCTGTTTGAGAAAATGTGCCTGAACCCGGCGCGGCTTTACCATCTGGAATGCGGCAGGATCCGGGAGGGCGCGGCCGCGGATCTCGTTATTTTTGACGATACGCATCCCTTTACGGTACAGGAATTTGCGTCAAAATCCTGCAACTCGCCATTTATTGGGACGCAGCTTCTGGGACGGGTGAAATATACCGTCTGTGAAGGAGAGATCGTTTATCAGGACGGCGGGTTTTGAGACAGCGAATGATGGAAACAGTACGTAACCGTTCAGGCTGCCTGAACTGATGCAACAATACAGCATTCAGGATTAAAGAGTGTTTGAAAAATGCTTTCTGCCAGACGGCGGGAATGATTCTTCAGACCTCTCTGGCACAGGTATGTATGATACGCATAAAAGCAGACAGTAAAAGGAGAACAAGATGGAAACCATGTTAAAACGCGGCGCTGGCATTTTGATGCCTGTTTTCAGCCTGCCGTCCCCCTACGGGATCGGAACCTTCGGCAGGGACGCCCGCGACTTTATCGACCAACTGAAAAAGGCCAGGCAGAGCTTCTGGCAGGTGCTTCCCATGGGACCGACCAGCTACGGGGACAGCCCATACCAGTCTTTCTCTGCGTTTGCGGGCAATCCATATTATATTGACCTCGATATACTGAAAGAAGAAGAACTTTTAACCCAGGAGGAGATCGACGAGTGCTTCTGGAGCGAACAGCCGGATCAGGTCAAATATGACGCAGTGTATTACTACCGCTTTCCGCTCCTGAAAAAGGCGTTCGGGAGAAGCGGGCATGAAAAGACAGAGGCATACAAAGCCTTTCTTGAAAAAAATGCATATTGGATCGACGATTACAGCCTGTACATGGCGCTGAAAAAACACTTTGAGGACGCCGGGTGGCTGGAGTGGGACGAGGATGTGCGTTTCCGCAGGCCCGCGGCAATGGCGAAATATCAGGAAGAGCTTAAAGAAGAGATTGATTACTGGAAATTCCTGCAGTTTAAGTTTTTTGAACAGTGGGAGAAATTAAAAGAATATGCAAATGAAAATAACATAAAGATCGTGGGAGACATCCCCATCTATGTGGCCCTGGACAGCGCGGATGTCTGGAGCCACCCGGAGCTGTTCCAGTTAGACGAGAAGAATTTGACGCCTGTCAATGTCGCCGGCGTGCCGCCGGATGCATTTTCCGATGAAGGGCAGTTATGGGGCAATCCCCTGTACCGCTGGGATTACATGGAAAAAACCGGCTTTGCCTGGTGGCGGGAGCGCATGAAAGCGTCCGCAGAGCTTTATGACGTGATCCGGATCGATCATTTCCTCGGCGTCGTTCAGTATTACTCCATCCCCTATGGCTCGGAAAACGCCAAAGCCGGCGAGTGGAAAACAGGGCCGGGAAAGAAACTGACGGATGCCATTGACGAATCCGTGGGAGAGACGAAGATCATTGCCGAGGATCTGGGAATCTTCTGCCAGGGCGTAAAGGATCTCTTGAAGGAAACCGGCTATCCGGGCATGAAGATCATAGAATTCGCATTCAGCGGCGACCGCTTCAACGAGCATCTGCCCCACTGCTACGAGCCCAATATGGTCGTATACGGAGGCACCCACGACAACGAGACGCTTGCCGGCTATTTCAAAGCCGGCAAGCGGGAGTGGTGGGAGCTGCAGTACATCGCCGATTACCTTGGCGCGGCCCATCAGAGCGAGGTGGTGGACCGTGTATTCCGGGCCGCCTACGGCTCTGTGGCCAGCGTGGCGATCTTCCAGATGCAGGATGTACTTAAACTTGACAACTCCGCCCGGCTCAATACCCCCGGCACGGTAGGAGAAAACTGGAGATGGCGTTTGAAAAAGGGACAATTTACAGAAGAACACACCGGTTATCTGGCATGGCTGGTGGATATCTTTGGACGGTTTTAGTACAGTATTGCTTGAATTTCGGTGAATAAATAGCGAGTGATTTATTCACCGGAATTTAGGCGATGCTGTACTGAGAGGGGAGATAGAAACGGATTCAGAGCTTCCGGGACGTATTGTTTTACGACAGAGCGTCCCGGAAGCTTTAAAATTGTTGCTATTCACGGGGCTCATCTTCTTGTCCGGCATAGCCAGACAAGAAGCATCGGGCGTTCGCCCGATGTGAAAAACTGACAGAAAACAGCCTTACAAGCAAGCTTGACGTCTGTTTTCCGCCAGTTTTCCCCGCCCCGTGAACTGTAATTTAAAATTATGAAATATTTATGAAGACATTGAATAAAGTCCCCAATAGTGTTAGAATAGACAAGATTATATAACTGAGACTATACGGTTTTAACAGAAATAGAAATCACAAAAACGGTATAAACTGATAGGAAGAAACGTATCATGAACAACAAATAGGAGAGTAAAGCATGAAGCTGATAGAGAAAGTGTTTGGGACTCACAGCGAGCGTGAACTGAAGCTGATCTATCCCATTGTGGATAAGATCGTGGCGATGCGGCCGGAGATGATGGCGCTGTCAGACGAGGATTTAAAAGACAACACCAGAAAATTCAAAGAGCGTCTGGAAAAAGGCGAGACGCTGGACGATATCCTGCCCGAGGCGTTTGCGACGGTCCGCGAGGCGGCGCGGCGTGTGCTGAATATGGAGCATTACCCGGTGCAGCTTATCGGCGGCATTGTCCTGCATCAGGGGCGTATCGCGGAGATGAAGACCGGCGAAGGAAAGACCCTGGTGTCCACGGCCCCGGCGTATTTAAATGCGCTGGCGGGCAAGGGCGTGTTTATTGTAACCGTCAATGATTACCTGGCAAAACGAGATGCGGAGTGGATGGGAGAGATCCACCGTTTCCTGGGCGTTTCCGTAGGCGTGGTGTTAAACTCCATGACGCCGGATGAGAGGCGGGCGGCGTATGGCTGCGACATCACGTATGTGACGAACAATGAGCTGGGCTTTGACTATCTGCGCGACAACATGGCGATCTATAAGGAACAGATGGTGCTGCGCAACTTAGATTATGCGATCATTGACGAGGTGGACTCTGTGCTGATCGACGAGGCGAGAACACCGCTTATCATTTCCGGTCAGAGCGGCAAGTCTACCAAGCTGTATGAGGTGTGCGACATTCTGGCCCATCAGCTCACGCGCGGCGAGGAGTCAGCGGAATTTACCAAGATGGCGGCCATCATGGGCGAGGAGATCGAGGAGAGCGGGGATTTCATCGTCAATGAGAAGGACAAGGTCGTGAACCTGACCGAAGAGGGTGTGCGCAAGGTTGAGGAGTTTTTCCACATCGAAAACCTGGCTGACCCGCAGAACCTGGAGATCCAGCACAATATCATCCTTGCGCTCAGGGCCAATTATCTGATGTTCAGGGACAAGGATTATGTGGTAAAGGACGACGAGGTTCTGATTGTCGATGAATTCACAGGGCGTATCATGCCGGGACGCCGTTATTCCGACGGCCTTCACCAGGCCATTGAGGCTAAGGAGCATGTAAATGTGCGCCGTGAGAGCCGTACGCTGGCTACGATTACCTTCCAGAACTTTTTCAATAAATTCAATAAAAAAGCCGGCATGACCGGCACGGCGCAGACGGAGGAAAAGGAGTTCCGCAACATCTACCAGATGGATGTTATCGTGATCCCCACCAACCGTCCTGTGATCCGGATTGACAGGGACGACGCGGTTTACAAGACCAAAAAGGAGAAATTCCACGCGGTTGTGGAGGAAGTGGTCGAGGCGCATGAAAAGGGACAGCCGGTTCTGGTCGGCACGATCACGATTGAGACGTCAGAGCTTCTCAGCAAGATGCTGAAAAAGCGCGGCGTGCCCCACAAGGTCCTGAACGCGAAATTCCATGAGCTGGAGGCGGAGATTGTGGCTGATGCCGGCGTACACGGCGCGGTGACGATCGCCACCAATATGGCCGGCCGGGGCACGGATATCAAGCTGGACGACATTTCCAGAGAGATTGGGGGACTGCGCATCATCGGCACAGAGCGCCATGAGTCGCGGCGTATCGATAACCAGCTCCGCGGGCGTTCCGGCCGTCAGGGAGATCCGGGCGAATCACGCTTCTATATTTCCCTGGAGGATGATCTGATGCGTCTGTTCGGCTCTGAAAAGCTGATGGGCATGTTCAACGCGCTGGGCGTTCCGGAGAATGAGCAGATCGAACACAAGATGCTGTCCAATGCCATTGAAAAGGCCCAGATGAAGATCGAGAACAATAACTACGGCATCCGTGAAAACCTTCTGAAATACGATGAGGTCATGAACGAGCAGCGTGAAACCATCTACGAAGAGCGCCGCCGCGTCCTGGACGGCGAGAGTATGCGCAATGTAATCATGAAGATGGTGACTGACATCGTGGAAAATGCCGTCGATATGTCCATTTCCGATGAACAGGGACCGGAGGACTGGGATCTGGCGGAACTCAATTCCCTTCTGCTTCCCGTGGTGCCGTTAGAGCCGATAAAGCTGCGCGAAGATCAGATGGGGATGAAAAAGAACGAGCTCAAGCACATGCTCAAGGAAGCGGCCACCCGCCTTTACGAGGCAAAGGAGGCGGAATTCCCGTCTGCGGAGCAGATCCGCGAGATCGAGCGTGTGATCCTTCTGAAGGTGATCGACAATAAATGGATGGCTCATATTGACGATATGGATCAGCTACGCGAGGGTATCGGCCTGCAGGCATACGGCCAGAGAGATCCTCTGGTTGAGTATAAGATGAGCGGCTACGATATGTTCGAGAGCATGGCTGCCGCCATACGCGAGGATACGGTGCGGATTCTCCTTCACATGCGCGTGGAGCAGAAGGTAGAGCGCGAGCCGGCCGCCAAGGTGACCGGAACCAATAAGGATAGCAGCGCAGTCCAGGCGCCCAAGCGCAGGGAGGTTAAGAAGATTTACCCCAATGATCCCTGCCCGTGCGGATCCGGGAAGAAGTTCAAGCAGTGCTGCGGAAGGAAGCTTCTGGCGAGACAGTAAGAATAACCTTTTGGCAACCTGGACGGTTGCCGGAAGGAATTCATAAAAGGAATATTTTTATAGAAAGAAGGTGAAGCTATGGTTGAATTGGATCAGTTCAAATATACGTTATCAACGTATGATACAACTTTAGTGGAAGTGAGGGATTCACTTTGACCTGGATAACAAGGTAAAGCGAATCGACGAGCTGGACAAATCGATGGAGGAACCGGGCTTCTGGGATGACCCGGACCGCTCCACGAAGATCATGAAGGAAGCGAAGAATTTAAAGGATACGGTGGAGACCTACAGGAATCTGGAACAGCAGTATGAGGATATCCAGGTCATGCTGGAGATGGGATATGAGGAAAGCGACGCGTCCCTTATTCCGGAGATCCAGGAGATGCTGGACGGCTTTGTGAGCAGCCTGGAAGCCATCCGCACAAGGACGCTTCTGTCAGGAGAATACGACAACTGCAATGCGATCTTAAAGCTTAACGCAGGCGCGGGCGGTACAGAGGCCATGGACTGGTGCAGCATGCTCTGGCGCATGTATCAGCGCTGGGCCGATAAAAAGGGGTATTCCACGGAAGTCCTGGATTTCCTGGACGGCGACGAGGCGGGGCTTAAGTCTATCACCGTACAGATCAACGGGGAAAATGCGTTTGGCTATTTAAAATCCGAGAAGGGCGTACACCGCCTGGTGCGTATTTCCCCGTTCAACGCAGCGGGCAAGCGCCAGACCTCCTTTGTATCCTGCGACGTGATGCCGGATATCGAAGAGGATCTGGATGTGGAGATCAATCCCGATGATCTGCGCATTGATACGTACCGATCAAGCGGCGCGGGCGGCCAGCACATCAATAAGACGTCCTCCGCCATCCGTATTACCCACCTCCCGACCGGAATTGTGGTCCAGTGCCAGAATGAGCGCTCCCAGTTCCAGAACAAGGATAAGGCCATGCAGATGCTCAAGGCAAAGCTTTATCTGCTCAAGCAGCAGGAGAATGCGGAGAAGCTTTCCGATATCCGGGGGGACGTCAAGGACATCAATTTCGGCAACCAGATCCGTTCCTATGTCATGCAGCCGTATACGCTGGTAAAGGACCACAGGACCAACGCGGAGAACGGCAATGTCAACGCAGTGATGGACGGGGATCTGGATCTGTTCATCAGCGCGTACTTAAAGTGGATCAGCCTGAAGGAGCAGGCGCCCAGGGAAGCATAATTTATGGAGGAGGCAGGAGCCCCGGTTGGGGGGACGGCCTCCTTTGTTTTTGTAAAATGCCAGGCAGCTTTCTGCAAGCTGATATTAGCCAGTCAACGATTTATCTTATCTGAACTGTTACTTAATGAATCTCCTTTTATTATGATATGCTTTAAAAACATGATAAAACATTGTATAAAATGTTATAAAAAACAACAAAATGGATATAGTTATTGACTGATATAGAGAATGGTGGTAGCATAAGTTTGGAGGTGAAGGAGATGTTTACGTATATAAAACTAAAAAATTTTATGTCATTTAAAGACGTTACGTTTGATTTGAAAAAAGGAAGTAAGGGCGCCAAGAATTTTATTGCTGTATATGGAGAGAATGGGAGCGGCAAATCCAATTTTGTCAGCAGTATAGATTTACTGAGAAGGAGTATTGATTCTTTTGAAGAATTTGTAAATAAACAAAAAATCGCAGAACTGGCTCAGGAGAGAGATTGGATTAAGGGATTGGTAGAAACGATTCTCGGCAGCAATAATATATTAAATCTGATCAATAGCTGCCGTATGGCAGAATGTGATAAAGAGACAACTCTCGAATATGGATTTCAAACTGGCGGGTATGAGGGATACTATGTCATAAGCTTTACAGAAAGATTTACTTATGAAAAGTTATATTATTTTACGGGTAAGCAAAAGGGTGTTTTATTTGAAATAAAATCTGATCATGGGGAAATATCTGCTGTATTTTCCGGAAAACTATTTAAAAATAAAAGAACTGAAAGTGAAATTGAGGAAGAAATAGAAAAATATTGGGGAAAACATACATTTTTAAGTATTCTGAATAGAGAGAGACACGAAAAAAACGAACAATATATAAAAGACAATTATCTTTCATATGTATTTGATATTTTGGATATGCTGCAGGGAGTAACCGTACATTATAAGAAAACGTCGTATTCAGGAAGCGAGGTCAGAGCGGGAAAACCTGCTAATATATTACGCAGACTGGATGCAGGAAAAATACGGGCTCAACATGTTTCTGTGTTAGATCGCTCAGAACGCATATTAAGGGATTTTTTTACTCAGGCATATGCAGATATAAAGGACGTCTGGTATGACAGAATATACGAAGAAAAAGGAATTTCTTATAAGCTGTATGTAAAAAAAATGATCGGCGGAAAAATCAGAACCATCGGTTTTCAAAATGAATCGGCTGGCACACAGCATATCCTCGAAATTATTCATGCGTTATTAGGCGCCTTCTGCGGTGTGACAGTCGTATATGATGAAATCGATGATGGGATTCATGATTTACTTTTAAAGAATATTTTAGAATCAATGATGGATGATATCTCAGGACAGTTAATTATTACCACACATAATACGTATATGCTGGAAAGTATTGATATTAAATCCGCTTATGTAATTACCGTAGATTATCAGGGAAATAAAGAGGTGAGATGTCTGGACCGATATCCCAGGATACAGGGAACTAATAATCCGAGAAATATGTATTTAAAAGGATTATTCGGAGGCGTTCCGATTGTCGATTCATTTGATTATGACATGATATTGAGCGAGCTGCGAAATGACGGTATAGACGCAGAAGGGGGCGAGTAAGAGTGCCTTGTAAAACATTAAACTATACGAAATGCGCAGTGATCGTACATGGCAAATCAGAGTTTCATTTGATCCGATTTATATATACCAATCTTCATCTTCCGGTAAAAATTATATCAAAGGATAAAGGCAGAGGAAGCATCCAAATCAATGGGCTTAAAGAGTTTCTGAACAAAAAACATTTCAGGACGCTAAAAGCATTTGCAGACGAATATTCGGTTGAATATGATAAAAAGGCGAAAAAGTTAAAAAATTTTAAGCTATTTATTGTAATGGACACAGACGACTGCAGTGAAGATACGAAAGAGGAATACATATCCGGCGGATTGTTCCGGGGGCATCCCCTTCAGAAGTATATTGTACCCATATATAATATAACGAATCTTGAGGATGTAATGCTGAGAGCAGGCATAATGGTAAAGCGTATACCTGATTCAGAAAAAGGCGCGTACTATAGCAGAATATTTCCGATCAATACGGAGCCGTTTAGTATGGATACATTGAATCAGATAAAATCTTTTGCGGAAAAATTGAAAGGGGTGAGGCAGACGAACATGCTGGAATTCATAGAATATTGCTTTGAACAGATGTTAGGAACTGTCTCGAAATAACTTCCCATTAGTCCGCAGGATTTTTCTTCGAGAGTGCTTCTCAAAAATCAGGTGCATAGCGGGCTATGTAACTGATTTTTGAGAAGCGCTGTCGGAGAAAAGGACAAGGAATATGGGAAGTTATTTCGAGACAGTTCCTTACTGTTCAGGTAGGTCTTAGCACTTGCAGCGCTGACTGTATGATAACTTGGGCTGGCGAGCAAAAATCCCATCGCCACAGGCGACTTTCATGGATTTTTGCTGGTTGCTGTGAACGCATGTGAACAGTAACTAACAGATTCCGGGTATGCCTTCCCTCAAAAAAAACCATTGCGTCTTTCCCCCAAATATGATACTATCTTCCGTGTGAAAACAAATGTATTTCTGAAACAAACAGGGTAACAAGGAGTAATGCCATGGAAGAGCAGACAAAGTATTTTGTTTTAAAGCAGAAAGCGGTTCCTGAGGTTCTTCTGAAGGTGGTGGAGGCAAAGCGTCTGATTGACTCGGAGCGGGCCCTCACGATCCAGGAGGCGACTGAGAAAGTCGGGATCAGCCGCAGTTCATTCTATAAGTACAAGGATGACATTTTTCCGTTTTATGAAAACGCGAAGGGGAGAACGATCACCATGGTGCTTCAGATGGATGACGAACAGGGGCTTTTGTCGGATCTTCTGCATATTGTGGCGGTTTACAGGGCCAATATCCTGACGATTCATCAGAGCATTCCGGTCAGCAATGTGGCGACGCTGACGCTCAGCGTGGAGGTTCGGCCGGATACCGGCGATATCTCGGGGATGGTCGGTGAGATGGAGAGAGAGACGGGCGTTCATTACGTAAAAATAATAGCCAGGGAGTAGGAAAAGAACAATGATTCAGGTTGCAGTGATGGGCTACGGGACGATCGGTTCCGGGGTCGTAGAGGTATTGGAGACAAACAGAGAGAGGATAAGGAGAAAGACAGGGCATGAGATTGCGGTGCGGTATATTCTGGATCTGAGGGAATTTCCGGGAGATCCGCACGAGGCCCTGATAGTACACGATTTTTCCGTGATTGAAAAGGATGAGGAAGTCGGGATTGTCGTTGAGGCCATGGGAGGCGTCAATCCGGCCTATGCCTTTGCTAAGGCGTGTCTTCTGGCGGGAAAGCATGTCGTGACCTCGAATAAGGCGCTGGTGGCGGCCCATGGCACAGAGCTTTTGCGGATTGCCGGGGAGAAACACAGGAATTTCCTGTTTGAGGCCAGCGTGGGAGGCGGGATCCCGATTATCCGGCCGCTCACCCAGGCGCTGGCCGGGGAGGAGATTCTGGAGATCAGCGGTATTTTAAACGGTACCACAAACTATATCCTGACCAAGATGGATCGGGAAGGGCAGGCATTTGAGGAGGCGCTTACAAAGGCCCAGGAGCTGGGCTATGCGGAGCGCAATCCCGAGGCGGATGTCGAGGGCTATGATACATGCCGCAAGATTTCGATACTGACCGCCCTGGCTGCGGAGCGAGAGGTCAATTATGAGGAGGTTTCCACTGAGGGGATCACGCATATTACGGATACGGATTTCCGGTATGCAAAGGAGCTGGGGACGTCGATCAAGCTCTTTGGCAGCAGCCGTATGGAAAACGGGAGGGCAAGCGTATTTGTCTGCCCTATGATGATCGGGCCGGATCACCCCCTTTACAGCGTGAGCGACGTGTACAATGCGGTGATGGTGCGCGGAAATATGGTGGGAACCCTGATGTTTTACGGGAGCGGCGCGGGCAAGCTTCCGACGGCAAGCGCAGTCGCGGCGGATATCATGGAGGCGGCCTGCCATATGGAGGATCATATTCCCATGGGCTGGAGTGATGAGAAGCAGGTTTTGTCCCCGATGAAGGAACAGCGGTTCCGGTATTTTATCCGTTTTTCGGGCAGCGCTTCGGAGAAGCTTCCGGATGTGGAGGTCGCATTCGGGAAGGTGCGCGCGGCAGAGCTTCCGGGCCTTGATGAGTTTGCCGTTGTGACCGGGGAGATGACGGAATCGAGGTATCAGAAGCTGGCGGCGGCGTTTGGCGATATCCGGCAGATGATCCGGGCGAGACTGTCCGAAAACTCGGACAGTTATAGAATGAAAAAAGGGTAGATACATCCGGACAAAAACGGATGATTT
>NZ_CALPCY010000050.1:0-35280 GCF_943193115.1 Otoolea muris | reverse complement strand
AACTTCAAGGCTTAACCATAAGCCTTTTGTCTTAAGAATTTTCAGGGTTTTATATACTGTTCAGTTTTCAAGGTTCTTGTTTGCTGTCGTTCGCAGCAACTTTTATAGTCTATCATAAGTTTTTCTGTTTGTCAACAGTTTTTTCTTATTTTTTTAAGTTGCTTTTTCATTTCTTTTCGACAGCTTTATAATTCTATCATAACTCTCATAATGTGTCAAGCATTATTTTGAATTATTTTTTCTTTCCTGAAGAATCCTGCAACAGTTTGATTCACTAAATTACCAGACATCTCCAAAAAAGGAACGGAGAAAGAGGGATTTGAACCCTCGCGCCGGTTGCCCGACCTACACCCTTAGCAGGGGCGCCTCTTCGGCCTCTTGAGTATTTCTCCGCAGTTCTTAAAAAGATATTTAATTCATCCGCAATGCTTGTTTTATCGCAGATGCAAGGATGATTATACTAAACATGATCTTTGTTGTCAAGCACATTTTTAATTATTTTCCATATTTTTTTGTCTGTGATATTAAAGCTTATTATCAGGGACCATTCTGGCTTATGGTAATCGTGAAGGGGACGCCAGTAACGTAGCCAGAGCCAGCTTCTATATCCATAAGGAACCTGTAGAAAACCGCCGGTACTTAGGTACCGCTGCGCTTTTCTCCGAGCGGAAGCGGGGTTCTGTTGAATATAGAAGCTGGCTCTGGCGGCCTCTATACGATTCTTTTGAAATAATGCTTATTCTTTAAAGCGTCACTCCCTGCTTAAATATCGCAATATCATGAAATCCTGCCGCCTCCGCCTTCACCTTCTCCCCGGAAGCCACCTTTAACACATATTCAAACAGTGCCTTTGCCACTTCTTCACCCGATTTTTCTTCAACCATTTCCCCTGCATTGAAGTCTATCCAGTTGGACTTATGACCCGCAAGCTTTGAGTTCGAGGAGATCTTCATGGTCGGCACGAGTGTTGCGAACGGGGTGCCGCGGCCTGTGGTGAACAGGACGATTTGGGCTCCTGATACGGCTAGGGCTGTGGACGCTACCAGATCGTTGCCGGGCGCGGACAGGAGATTTAAGCCTTTTTCTTTTACGCGCTCCGCGTACTGCAGAACGCCGCATACCGGGGCGGAGCCGGATTTCTGCGTACATCCCAGAGATTTGTCCTCCAGTGTGGAGATGCCGCCCTTTTTATTTCCAGGCGAGGGATTCTCGTAGATCGTCTGATCGTGGCGGATGAAGTAATTTTTGAAATCATTGATCAGGCTGACGGTTTTTTCAAAGGTTTCTTTATCCTTACAGCGGTTCATGAGAATTGTTTCTGCTCCGAACATTTCGGGAACCTCGGTCAGGATTGTTGTGCCACCTTTGCTGATCAAGAGATCGGAAAAGGCGCCGACTGTGGGGTTAGCCGTGATGCCGGACAAGCCGTCGGAGCCGCCGCATTTCATGCCGATGATCAGCTCGGAGGCGTCGCATGGCTGTCTCTGATCCTTTGAGGCTGTCTCACAGATCTCTGCGATTAGGCGCAGCGCTTCTTCTGTCTCGTCTTCCACATCCTGGCATTGCAGGAATTTGATCCGGTTTGAATCATAGTCTCCTATATAGTCCATGAGCACTGGTATATTGGAGTTTTCACAGCCGAGGCCGAGCACCAGCACGCCGGCGGCATTGGGGTGATGAATGATATCTGCGAAGACTTTTCTTGTATTTTCCTGATCATCTCCCATCTGGGAACAGCCATATGGGTGCGCGAAGGCTATGATGTCTTCTACCCCCTCTTTCAGGGAAAAGCGGGCCTTTGCGGCTGTTTCGATGGACTTTGCCACGGAATTGACGCAGCCGACTGTAGGCAGAATCCATATTTCGTTGCGCACGCCGGTTTTTCCGTCGGCCCGCTTATAGCCCATGAAGGCGGCGGGCTCTGTTTTTTTGAGCGGGCAGAGCTCGGGCTCGTATTTGTATTCCAGCACGTCGCCGAGCGCGGTACGCAGGTTATGGACGTGAACCCACGCTCCGGGAGCAATGTCTTCTTTTGCATATCCGATGCGAAAGCCGTATTTTATGACAGGCTCGTCTTTTTTTATGGCGCAGAGCGCGAATTTATGTCCCTGCGGGATCTCCTCTGTCAGAATGAGTTCTTTCTGATCGATGAAGAGCGCAAGGCCGGCGGCCAGAGGCTTTAGAGCCACGGCCACCTTATCGTTTTGATTGATTCTTATAAAGTCCTGCATATTACCCCTCTACCGCAAGGATGGCTTCATATGCCTTATCCATGCCTTCAGACTGAATGATGTGATACCATTTTTCAACATCAGGTAACAACGCGGTCAGATCCTCGCCCCAGTAGTCTTCTCTCGTTAAGATATCTGATACGGGAGCTGTTTTCATGTACTGCATGATCTCTTCGCCGTCGTTCGATTCATCGGTGCGGTAGAACGATATCAGAGCCGCAAGGGAGAATACGAGCGCCTGCGGATATCTGCCGAACTGCTCTTTGTATTCCAGAATCGTGGGCAGGACTCTTGCCTTGAATTTGGATACGGAGTTCAGGGCAATGGATAAAAGCAGATGGCGGATAAACGGATTTGAGAAGCGCTCCAGCACGGCTGCCCCGAAGGCGCGGTTGTCCTCTGTATCGCCGATCGTCGGGATGATCTCCTCAAAAATGCATTTCTTGAGAAGAGCGGAAACCTTTTTATCTTTTAAACATTCGCCGACGGTTTCAAGGCCGTAGAGGCGCGCCCCAAGAACCATGGATGTGTGGGCGCCGTTTAAGATGCGGACTTTTCTTTTTTTGTACGGATCCACGTTGTCGGTCCAGACTACGTTAAAGCCTGCCTTCTGCAGGGGAAGTTCGTCCTCATGATGACCCTGGATAACCCAGAGATGGAAGATTTCCGCGGTATCCATCATGTTGTCCTCTTCTCCGATCCGCTCGCACAGCGCGGCATGCTCGTCGCGCGGGAAACCGGTCACGATGCGATCCACAAGTGTGGAACAGAAATCGTTTTCTTCCTTCAGCCAGCGCTCGAAGTCTTCTCCAAGCTCCCACTGTTTTGCGTACTGTAAGCAGCATTTTAAAAGCTCCTCGCCGTTGTGGTCAATGAGCTCGCATGATAAGACGATAAAGCCTTTGAGGCCCAGCTTGAAGCGCTTATACAGAAGCTGTGTCAGTTTTCCCGGAAATGATATGGCCGGGGCGTCCGTAAAGCGGTTGCCGGGAACATATTCAATGCCCGCCTCGGTTGTATTGGATACGATGAACCGGAAATCGGGATTTTCTGCCAGCTTCATATACGCGTCAAAATCCTCGTATGGATTCACGCACCTGGAAATGATGTTGATATGTGTGTGATCATCGACCACCTGCCCGTTGTCAATCCCGCGCAGAAAGAGATTGTACTCGCAATTCTGCTTCATCAGCATCTCGCACATGCCCTTTGCAATGGGCTGCACGATGACCACAGAACCGTCGAATAACCCTTTATCCTTTAGTTTCTGGAAAAAATAATCTACAAAGCCGCGCAGAAAGCCGCCTTCGCCAAACTGAATGACATTTTCTTTTCCCGCCATAGCGTTTTTCCTCCTCTAATTCATTTACATATGTACTCACAGAGTCTGTCCGCACCTGTCTTTACGGCCGGGATACCGGGAGTCCATTTACAGGAATGACGGCAGAGGCGTCCGGCTGCAACGGAGCATCCTCTGCCATCATGACTGCGATTTATATTTTTAATAGAACAGATTTACCAGGAATGTGGTAAACGGCTCAAACCATGTAAGAAGCAGGAGGTTTACGGCAAGAAGGATATAGAATGGAATCGCTTCTTTGATAAACGCCGCGGTCTTACATTTTGTAATCGAGCATGTTACGAACATCAGCGTACCCATCGGCGGTGATAATGCGCCGATTGCATTGTTAAAGATATAGATCATCGCGAACTGAATCTCATTGATCCCATACTGCGCCGCGATTGGGGCGAGAAGAGGCACGAGGATAATCATGGACGCGTTTCCTTCAATAAACATACCTACCAGCAGAAGGAATATGTTTACAACGATCAGGAAAATATATTTGCTGTGGATATTGGCCAGCATCCACTCGGTCAGCATCTGCGGAACTCTCTCTTTTGTAAGAATCCAGGAAAAGACAGAGGCTGCGGAAACGATCAGCATGATCGAGGCTGTGGTCGCAACCGTTTCCTTTAAGCCCTGTATGATATCCGCGATGTGCATTTCCCTGTAAAGGAACCCTAAGAATGCTGCATAGAGGATCGCAACCGCTCCGGCTTCTGTAGCTGTAAAGATACCGACACGGATGCCGCCGATAATGATGATCGGGAGCATAAGCGGCAGAATCGCTGGTTTTAAGGATTTCCAGAAGCGGATTCCTGTCAGCTTTTCTGTGGAAAGAATGCCGTATCCGCGCTTTTTGGAAATGACGCCGACCAGGATCATCATGGTGATGCACAGAAGGCCACCCACGCCAAAGCCAGAGATAAACAGCTTGCCAATTGATACATTTGCAATACATCCATAGAGAATCATGGCGATTCCCGGGGGGATGAGAGGCGTGATCATGGAGGAAGCCGCTGTTACCACGCTGGAAAACTCCAGGGAGAACCCCTTTTTCGTCATTTCCGGAACCATCATCTTTGACTCCATCGCTGCGTCAGCGATATTGGAGCCGGAAAGGCCGCCCATAACGGTGGAGAGAAGTACGTTTACCTGCGCCAGTCCGCCCGGCAGGCGTCCGGTCACCACCTCACAGAAATCCATGATTCGTTTTGTCACGCCTGTGTAGTTCATGAAAATGCCGGCGCATACAAAGAAGGGGATCGCCATCAGCGATATCTTCTCAGTACCGATGATCGCCTGCTGGGCAAATACAACGGAATTGATACCCGGATTCATGACAAAGTATACCATCGAGCCGCCAAGGACAGCGATATATACGGGAACCTTTAAGAACAAAAAGACGAGCATTACAATCGCCGCTAATACTAAAACATCACTCATTGCTGCTTGCCGCCTCCTTTGCCTCTGATTTTACGCCTTTGATCACACTGTAGAAATAACTGAGAATCATATCAATATAAGAAACGATCGCGATTCCATAGACTCCGGCAAAGGGAATCTTTAACATGCTGGTGGAACGTCCGCTCTTTATAAACACCTGGATAAAACCAATGCTTTGTACAAACAGATATCCGATTACAATCACCACTACGACAGAAATCACAATATCCATGATTTTCTGCACTTTTTGAGGCATCATATCCACTATCATCTCAATTGCCACATGGTTTCCGGTCCGAAACGCCGCGCCGGCCGCTGCGAAAACAATCCACACCATGCAGGAGGTCTGCACTTCCTCAAGCCAGGTAAATGGGTTGCTGAATATATAGCGCCATATAACGCCGGCAAAGGTGAGGACGATCAGAACGGCAAGGATGACAGAGGCAATCGCTATATCCAGATTCATGAGAATGGAGACTGCCCTGTTCTGTTTCTTTTCCATACATCTCTCCTAATATTGGCGCCGTCAGGAGACGGGGATCTCCGCCGGCTCATGCCGCGCGCCGCCCGCTTTAAGCGGCTGGCGTGCGGATACTGAGCTTTTGAGAGCGTCCCCGGCTTCCCTCCGGTACATTAAGCTGCGGTTTAATTGGCTCCCATAGCCTTTCTTACTGTGTCATAAAGGCCGTCGGTCCATCCGAAATCCATCTCGTAGAACGGCTGAGCTTTCTCCTTAAAGCCTGCCAGAACCTCTTCTGACGGTTCTACGACAGTAACGCCCTCGTCCTTCATCTTCTGCAGATAGTCCGCCTCGGCCGCCTGCTGAACCTCATTGTTATACTCGCCTGCTTCCTGAGCTGTCTCGATAAGCCAGGTCTGCTGTTCCTCGGTCAGGCTGTTGAACCAGTCTGCAGAGCATACCCATGTTGTAAAGTTCTTTACATGTCCGTCGAGAATCAGGTACTGAGCAACCTCGTGAAGCTTTCTTCCGTACAGGGTTGCGAGCGGGTTCTCAGCTCCGTCAATGGTTTTTGTCTGTAATGCCTGATACACATCGCCAAGCGCCATGCCTGTGGAGGTTGCTCCCAGCACATCAAAGCCCTTGGACTGAATCTCATTGGAGGGAACGCGGATCTTTAAGCCCTGCATATCCTCGACCGTATTAACCGGCGTTGTGGTCAGTGTGTGTCTCTCACCGTAAATCCAGTTTGAGGCAAGGATCTTTAAGCCCTTTTCCTCCAGCTTCGCGCACTGTTCCTTGTACCAGTCGGACTCGACCAGCGTCCAGCACTGATCCCAACTGTCGAACAGGAACGGCCCGAACACGATACCAAAATCCGGTACGCCGTAATCCGCATAGAATGCGCCGTCAGCCAGCGTACATACATTCTCTCCCAAAAGCATGGAATCGATCAGAGAGGACTTGTCCCCGAGCTGGGAATCCGGGTAAATCTCAATCGCCATCGTGCCGCCGGATTTCTCTTTGATGATCTCCTGCGCCTTTTTCCATCCCTCGCCAACCGGCTCGGAAGCGGAGTTCTCAAATGCAACCTGCAGTACAATATCAGCGCCGGATGTATCAGAAGCCGCCGCGTCAGCGCCTCCCTCGGCAGGCGCTTCTCCTCCTTCCGCCGCCTTCGTCTCCGGCGCAGCGCTTCCGCCGCCTCCGCATGCGGACAGACTGGCTGCCATCACTCCTGCAAGCGTTAAAGCTACCATCTTTTTCAGTTTCATCATTGTTTTCCTCCCTTTTACTTGAATAAAGCCCTCAGCTCATCTATTGTCTCGCTTATTTCCTGATCTGGGAAAAATCGAATACAACCTTTAACATATCTCCCGGATTATTTGCAAAATCCTCGAAAGCCTTTGCCGCGTCGTCAAACGGATAAACATTGGTGATAATCTTGTCTAACGGCGCCTTTCCTGCGTTTACAATCTCTATTAGCTCAAGAAAATCTTTTTTAAGCGCATTCCTGGAACCGTATACATTCAGTTCCTTTTTCTGTATCAGCGTAAAATTGAAATCCAGGTTCTTCTTTCCCACACCGATCAAAACCATCCGGCCTCCAAAACAGGCTGCGTCGATGCAGTTCTGGAACGTGGACGGAAGGCCCACCGCCTCGATCGTAACGTCAAAGCCATTCCCATCCGTAAGCTCTGAAACTCTCTTTTCAAAATTCTCAGGAGAGTCATTCAGGAGCGTCCCGTCAACGCCAAATTCCTTTGCCATCTCAAGCTTTCCGGCTGAGACATCGGATATGTACACACAAGCGCCCTTTGCCTTTGCCGCGATCGCTGCCAGAACGCCGATGGTTCCTGCGCCTACGACCAGAACCTTGTCCCCTTCCTTCACGTCCGCGCGGCTGACTCCGTGGTAGCTGATACAGAACGGCTCGATCGCTGCCAGTGTCTTTGCATCCATACCTTTGCCGTCATACACGCGCTCGATCGGCATTGTAATATATTCCTGGAACGCGCCGTCCCGCTGGCAGCCCATGGTCTGGTTGTCCATACATGCATTTACGGTTCCGTGAGCGCAGGAATAGCAGTGGCCGCAGTTAAAATACGGATTGCATGTTACAATCATACCGGGCTTGATCCCCTGCTCGTTTCCTTCGTCCGCTTCAATCACCTCCGCGGAAAACTCGTGTCCCGGAATCCTGGGGTAGTCAAAATAGGCGAAGGTCCCGCGGTAAGAGCCAAGATCACTGCCGCATATGCCGCCGTACAGAAGCTTGAGCAAAACCTCTCCTTTTTTTCTTACAGGCTTCTCAACATCCTGGATCTCCACTTTGCCGGGAGCGTTGATGTACATTGCTTTCATGGTGTATTCCTCCTAAATTGTTGTGTCTGAAACTATGCAGAAGCGTTTACGGTCAGGAACTGTGAGACTGTAAATCGCAATTCTTTTGTGGTTTAAAAGTATTGCTTGCTTGTGTTTGATCCGCTTTAGTGATGTGGTTTGTATTCTTTGTTGCATTCTTTGTTGTATACATCAGATTATATACTTTTGTGTTGTATCTGTCAATAATGATCTTTGATTTTGAGCTTAATTTGTGGAACTTTAATAAATACAGCTTTTGTTTTTGTGCATTTTATACAATTTTTTGGTTGAATGATTTATGTATTCTGAAGGGGCCGCCAGAGGCAGGTTCTATATCAAACAGAACCTCGCTTCCGCTCAGAGAAAAGCGCAGCGGACACTAAGCTCAAAAGACCTCGCTAAGTGCCGGCGGTTTTCTATGGGTTCTTTATTGATATAGAACCTGCCTCCGGCTACGTGATCGGTGGGCTATAGGTTGACAGACGTTTTCTGACAGTTGTTATTGTAAATGCTGATGGATAAGGGTTATAAGGTTGGCTGAACCAATACAGAAAAGATTATAATTACTTGTTGAAATATGGAGAATTATGATAGAAAGTGAAGGAATTATGTGCTATAGTTTAAGTGCTGCCGTACCTCCAGCAGAAAGGAGGTGATTCTTCTATGGTAGAATTTATTACCGCAATCTTTGTGTCTGTTATTTCAGGAGTAGTTACACACTGCTTGTGCAAATGGATAGACAGAGATAGATAGGCGGCAGTATTGCGGAATGGCTCTCCGAGATGAGCCGGAAAACCCCAGAGTGCTGGCTCTGGGGTTTTCGTTGTCTTCTATGGAATTATTACCGCAATTCCTTTAGACTTTCGTCTGAACGTATTATAGCATATGAGGAAGTAAATTGCAAATATTTATAAAAAATTTTATAACCTTGTGCATCCCACCCCGCATTGACTTGAAAAAAAGGGGTGATTATGGTAAGCTTTTTATATCAATCAAATTCTGCTTTACTGCAACTCGGAAAGGGCCTGTTTATGACAAAAACGAACTTAAAAACCCTGGCTTATACTGCCATACGACACAAAATCATTACCTGCGAGTACGCGCCGGGAACTTTTTTAAACGAAGAACGCCTGACTGAAGAGCTGCGCTTAAGCCGCACGCCTGTCCGAGACGCCTTAAGCCGTCTGGAGCAGGAGGGACTGATTGAGATAAGGCCCAAACGTGGAATCATGGTTACTCCGCTGTCTGTCAATGATATTAATATGATTTTTGAGATGAGAACGCTCTATGAGCCCTACATCCTGCTTCACTATGGGGCTTTGCTCCCGGAAAAGCGGTTGATTGAGCTTAATGATATATTTCTTCACACAAAACCTGACAGCGAATATTTTCAGAATAACGATTACTTTTATGAGCTGGATTCCGAATTTCACCTGATGGTTGTGAATGCCTGTCCCAATACCTATATCCGCCACAGCTACAGCCTGATATGGGCTCAGAACCAGCGTTTCCGGAACTTAACAGGCAATGTCTCCGCCAGCAGGCTGACTGCCACCTTTCAGGAGCATCTGGATATCACAGGCCCCTGCCTTCGGAAAAACTGGAAGGAGGCCGCAGATAAAATGGCATATCATCTTGAACAGTCAAAAAAGTCCAGCTTTGACTACGTATTAAACAGTCCGGATCCGCCGCATATCCAGCTTTAAACAGAGCGTATTGATCTTTATTGCCCACAGTCCGGCAAAGGCTGACAGTAAGTATCGATTATGCTCTTGCTATTGTACGGTAAGTAAGGAGGTGTCCTTTTTGATAAACTTTCACATGTTTTCAGGAACAACCAGTGCTTATGCGGGTATGATGAAACTGCAGATGAAATGGAATTCAAAGCAGGAGCAAAAATCATATACGCAGAAAGCCGAACAGGAGGATCCTGTTTTAAGGCAACTGAACGATCTAAAAGAGCAGAACCAGAAAAGCTCCGGCAAGGAGGCAATCCTCAATAAACTCAGGGCGGGAAAAAAACTCACCCAGGATGAGATGGATTATCTCCAGAGGGAAGATCCGGCCGCCTATCAGAAGGCAAAGGAAATACAGGATGCCAAAGCCGGATATGAGCGCTCCCTGAAGAACTGCAAGACAAAGGAAGACGTGCAGCGACTCAAATCACTGCATCTTGGAAGCACTATGGTAAAAGTAGGCGCTATTGCAAATGATCCGAATATTCCGGAAGGAAAGAAGATGGAGCTTCTTCTCCATGAAAACGCCAAACTCAACGCCATCAATAAGGCAGAGCGGGCTTTTGTTCAAAGCAATGCGTACCACAGTCTTCCTACCGACGCGGAGGTAAAAGAAGCCATGAAACAGGAAATGGAAAAACTGGAAGAAAGCGTCCAGACGCCACAGGAAGGAGAAGCGCCCGCTGCGCCTGAGCTTTCCGAGGCGGCAGATGATAAAAAGCCAGTGGATAAATTAGAAGAGACTGATATAACAGCTTTCGTGGCGGCAGCCGCTGTCGCCGGTTCGGCTACGGAAGTTAAACCAGAGGAGGGAGCTGCTCCCCGTTCTCAGGAGGATCCAATAGCTGATATACATCCTGAGGAAGTGCATTATGAAGCGTATTCCAGAGGAAAAGCGTCCTATCAGACAGTGGCGGCTCAGAAAACGGCGGAATATAAAACGCAGAAGATTAGTAAAAAGGCATAAGAATATGAGATAAAAAGCTGTCTTTGGGATTTATGGATTCTGGAAGACAGCTTTTTTATTGATTTTATAGTACATAGCGACGCTGTGGTTAATTTGTTGAATCAAGCATAGGAATGTATGCGGGAATTGGTTGATCGTGAAGGGGACGCCAAAGCCAGGTTCTATATCCAACGGAACCCCGCTTCCGCTCGGAGAAAAGCGCAGCGGTACTAAGCTCGAAAAGACCTCGCTAAGTACCGGCGGTTTTCTACGGGTTCCTTATGGATATAGAACCTGGCTCTGGCTGCGTGATCGGCCAGCCATGGATTTCCAAGCGGTCGTATAGTCTGTAATGGCTGGATTATAGAAATATGTTTTGAAGGTTTTATTTCATGGGAGCGGAGCAGTGTACAACTGATGAGTTTACGCTTCACTGTTCCAGGTGTGTCAAGAAAACCTTTTAATGGCGGTATCCTTACAACTTTCTGTATTCCTCCAAAGCCGTCTCATAAAGATTATTCCCCTCCGAATCGATCACTACAATCGCCGGAAACCTTTCCACTGTCAGCTTTCGTATCGCCTCTGTGCCAAGATCCTCATAGGCTACGATCTCCGATTCGCGTATGCATTTTGAAAGAAGCGCCCCTGCGCCTCCGATAGCCGCAAGGTATACGGCCCCGTTCCTCACAATCCCATCCACGACTTCCGGGCTGCGTTTTCCTTTCCCGATCATGGCGCCCATGCCCATATCAAGTAACGTCGGCGTATATTTATCCATACGGCTGGCCGTTGTAGGGCCTGCGGAGCCAATCGGACGCCCTTCCCGGGCAGGAGAGGGCCCCATATAATAGATCACGGTTCCGTCCATATCGATGGGCAGCGTCTCTCCCTTTTCCAGCGCTTCGATCATCCGCTTATGCGCCGCATCGCGCGCCGTATAGATCGTCCCGTCAATGTATACAAAATCCCCTGCCCTTAAGCTTCTTGCCGCCTCTTTTTCAATCGGCGCACTGATTCTTTTTTCCATCTTTTCCTCTCACCCATCCGTATATATCTCCGGACATAAATCTCAAAATGAACTGAACAATCGCATATTTCCAGTCTCTGTAACTTAAATCGTATTATCTTTCTAAATCGTACTATCTCCGACTAACAAACTATATTCATAAAGGTTATAAAAATCATCGGAAACAACGCAAAAATCACTCGCTCAAAGCTTTCCGATAACGTAGCCCGTGCCAGCTTCTATATCCATAAGGAACCCGTAGAAAACCGCCGGTACTTAGCGAAGTCTTTTCGAGCTTAGTACCGCTGCGCTTTTCTCCGAGCGGGAGCGGGGTTCCGTTGGATATAGAACCTGGCACGGGCGGCCCTTCGGGAGATCCACCTTAGCCCGCGCAATCCCCAACACAATAACTGTTCACCTCAAAAATGAACCGAAAAATGTAACATAACACGGAAATCGTTACACGCATCTAAATAACCCTGCGCACATGCCTGTTCACATGACAGCAAATATTAACCGCCACAGGCAGCCCCGCAATATGCGTCGGATATGTCTCAATATTGACCGCCATCGCAGTCGTCACGCCCCCCAGCCCCCCGGGGCCGATTCCCAGGCGGTTGATCGTTTCAAGCATTTCCTCCTCCAGCTCCCGGACATACCCCCCGGCCCGCTCTTCCTTCAGATTTCTCGTCAGAGCATGCTTGGCCATCAGCGCGCATTTCTCAAACGTGCCTCCGATGCCGACGCCCACGATCATGGGAGGGCACGCATTGGGCCCCGCCTCCCGGACAGTAGTCAAAATCGCTTCCTTTACCCCTTCGATCCCGTCCGCGGGCTTGAGCATAAAGATCCGGCTCATGTTTTCGCTTCCAAAGCCTTTGGGGGCTACGGTAATCTCAACCTTGTCGCCTTCTGTGATCTCGTAATGGATGACGGCCGGCGTGTTGTCTTTTGTGTTTTCCCGGTAGATCGGATCTTTTACCACGGACTTGCGCAGATAGCCTTCTGTATAGCCTTCCCGCACGCCCTGATGGATCGCCTCTGCGAGGGAGCCGCCCTGGATATGTACCTCCTGGCCCACTTTGATAAAGATGACGGCCATGCCTGTATCCTGGCAGATTGGGATCCTTTCATTTGCCGCGATCTCCAGATTTTCTTCAAGCTGCTGTAATATCTGACGGCCCAGCGGCGAGGCTTCTTTTTGCGCTGACTGCTTAAATATCTCCTGCATATCGTCAGAAAGGTAGTGATTTGCTTCGATGCACATTTCCTTAATGTGCCTTGTAATCTCGTTTGTCTCTATTGTTCTCATACGGGGCTGACCTCTTCTTCTGTTTCTTCCGCAAGCTCGTCCTTCTGGTTATCGCTTTCCCTTACTTTGGCAATGCTGGCGACCGCCATGCCGGATTCGGAGTCGATGCTCATGAGCTTGACGCCGGATGTGTTGCGGCCGATGATAGAGATATCGTTGACCGCCATTTTGATGATGATGCCCTCGTTCGTGATCAGCATGATTTCGCGGTTGTGATCCACCAGCTTGGCGCCTACCAGGGGGCCTGTTTTGTCGATGATCTTGTAACAGCGGATCCCTTTGCCTCCGCGGTTCTGGACGGTAAATTCCTCGATGGGCGTCCGTTTTCCGTAGCCGAGCTCGGAGACGACCAGGAGGCATTCGCCCTGGCTTGTCATCTGCATGCCTATTACCTCGTCGTCCGGATCAAATTTCATGCCGATCACGCCCATGGATACGCGGCCTGTGATCCGCACGTCCGTCTCTTTGAAACGGATGCACATGCCCTTTCGGGTGACAAGGAAGATCTCCTCGGTGTCGTCCGTGGTTTTTACTTCGATCAGCTCGTCATTTTCCCGGAGCACGATGGCCTGAAGGCCGTTCTTCCTCACATTCTCGTATTCGCGCAGGGAGGTTTTCTTGACCATGCCGCATTTCGTAGCCATGAACAGGAATTTATCGTTGTCGAACTCCTTCATGGTGATAATGGCCGTGATCTTTTCTCCGGGCATGAGCTGGAGGAGGTTGACAATGGCCGTTCCCCTCGCGGTCCGTCCCGCCTCGGGGATCTCATAGCCCTTTAATCGGTACACGCGGCCGGTGTTGGTAAAGAACATCACATAGTGGTGCGTGGTCGTCATCAGGAGATCCTCGATGTAGTCCTCCTCGATGGTCTGCATGCCCTTGATACCCTTGCCGCCGCGGTTCTGGCTCTTGAAATTGTCGCTTGACATGCGCTTGATATAGCCGAAGTTTGTCATGGCCACCACGATATCTTCGTCCGGGATCAGATCCTCTGCGGACATGTCGTACTCGTCAAAGCCGATGCCGGTTCTCCGGTCATCCCCGTATTTATCGGAGATGAGCATGATCTCCTCGCGGATCACGCCGAGAAGCTTTTTCTCGTCTGCCAGGATGGCCTTTAATTCGGCGATCTTTTCCTGTAATTCCTTATATTCTTTTTCCAGCTTTTCGCGTTCCAGGCCGGTGAGCGCCCTCAGACGCATATCTACAATCGCCTGGGCCTGCGGATCCGTAAGATCAAAGCGCTCCATCAACCGGGCCTTGGCAGCCGCTACATTGGCAGAGCTGCGGATGATCTGGATTACCTCGTCGATATGATCCAGAGCCTTTAGGAGCCCCTCTAAGATATGGGCGCGTTCCTCGGCCTTGTTTAAATCGTATTTCGTCCTTCTGGTAACGACGTCTTCCTGATGCTTTAAGTAGTATTCCAGCATCTGCTGGAGATTCAGGATCCTGGGCTGGTTGTTGACCAGAGCCAGCATAATCACGCCGAACGTGTCCTGGAGCTGCGTGTGCTTTAAAAGGCGGTTCATGATGACATTGGCATTGACGTCGCGGCGCAGCTCAATGCAGATGCGCATGCCTTCCCGGTTCGATTCGTCGCGCAGATCCGTGATCCCATCGATCTTTTTGTCCTTGACCAGCTCCGCGATCTTTTCGATCAGACGCGCCTTGTTGACCAGATAAGGGAGCTCGGTCACTATAATACGGCTTTTTCCGTTGGCCAGCGTTTCGATATTGTACACGGCGCGCACGCGGATTTTGCCGCGCCCGGTGCGGTATGCTTCTTCGATCCCGGCCTTTCCGATAATCGTCGCGCCTGTCGGGAAATCCGGGCCTTTTACGATCTGCATCAGCTCCTCAATTGAGGTCGGGCGGTCCTCCTCGATGCGGTTGTCGATGAGCTTTACAACGGCCTGTATGACTTCTTTTAAGTTGTGGGGCGGGATGTTGGTCGCCATGCCTACCGCGATGCCGGTCGCGCCGTTTACCAGCAGGTTCGGGTAGCGGGAGGGCAGGACGGTCGGTTCTTTTTCCGTCTCGTCAAAGTTGGGCATGAAGTCAACGGTGTCTTTATTGATATCTGCCAGCATTTCCATGGAAATCTTGCTCAGCCTGGCCTCTGTATAACGCATGGCGGCCGCGCCGTCGCCGTCCACGGAGCCGAAATTGCCGTGGCCGTCCACTAAGGGATAGCGGGTGGCCCACTTCTGGGCCATGTTGACCAATGCGCCGTAGATCGAGCTGTCGCCATGGGGGTGGTATTTACCCATGGTATCGCCGACGATACGGGCTGACTTACGGTGCGGCTTGTCCGGACCGTTGTTCAGTTCGATCATGGAGTAGAGCACTCTGCGCTGCACGGGCTTTAAGCCGTCCCGCACATCGGGGAGCGCCCGGGCGGCAATAACGCTCATGGCATAGTCGATATAAGACTTTTCCATCGTCTTTTTCAGATCTATGTCGTGAACCTTGTCAAATACATTTGGTTCCATATTTTCTCCTTATATATCAAGATTAGTCACATACTTTGCGTTCGCTTCTATAAACTCACGTCTTGGCTCTACCTGATCGCCCATCAGAGTGGCAAAGGTCAGATCTACCTCGGAGGCGGTTTCGCTGTCGATCAAAACGCGCAGCAGCACGCGCCGTTCGGGATCCATGGTCGTTTCCCAGAGCTGTTCCGCGTCCATCTCGCCCAGGCCCTTGTAGCGCTGGATCTTGTTGTTCGTATCGCGGCCGATCTCCTTTAAAATGCCGTTCAGCTCGTCGTCGTCATATGCATACCAGATCTGCTTGTTCTTCTCCACCTTGTAGAGCGGCGGCTGCGCCAGATAGACATGGCCCTGGCGGATCAGCTCCGGCATAAAGCGGTACAGGAAGGTGAGCAGCAGCGTGCTGATATGCGCGCCGTCCACATCGGCATCTGTCATGATAATGATCTTGTTGTACCGAAGCTTGCTGATGTCAAAGTCCTCATGAATCCCGGTGCCGAAGGCGGTGATCATGGCGCGTATCTCCGCATTGCCGTAAATCCTGTCAAGCCGCGCTTTTTCTACGTTGAGGATTTTTCCGCGCAGGGGAAGGATCGCCTGGTTTGATTTGTTTCTCGCCTCCTTGGCGGATCCTCCGGCGGAATCTCCCTCTACGATATAGATCTCACAGTTTTCCGGGTTCTTATCCGAGCAGTCCGCCAGCTTCCCTGGCAATGCCATGCTGTCTAAGGCTGATTTTCTCCTTGTCATCTCACGGGCCTTGCGGGCCGCGTCCCGGGCGCGCTTGGCCAGAATCGATTTTTCGCAGATGATCTTCGCCACGGACGGATTCTGCTCCAGAAAATAGGTGAGCTGCTCGCTGACTACCGCGTCCACCGCGGTCCGCGCTTCGCTGTTTCCCAGTTTTTGCTTGGTCTGGCCCTCGAACTGCGGCTCCTCGATCTTGACGCTGATGATGGCTGTGATCCCCTCGCGGATGTCCTCGCCGCTTAAGGGCGGCTCATTTTCCTTTAACAGCTTGTTCTTTTTGGCATAATCGTTGAATGTCCTGGTGAGGGCGCTCTTAAAGCCCGCGAGGTGCGTGCCTCCCTCGGGCGTATTGATGTTGTTGACAAAGGTGTAGATGTTTTCCGTGTAGGAGTCATTGTGCTGCATGGCGACCTCTACGCTCACCTTGTCCTTAAGCCCCTCGCAGTAGATGACCGGATCGTAGAGGATCTGGCTGCTCTTATTTAAGTAAGTGACAAACTCTTTGATCCCCCCTTCGTAGTGGAAGGTCTTGCTCTTTTTGTTCTCACGGTCGTCGGTGAGCGTGATTTTAAGAGCCCTGGTCAGGAAAGCCGTCTCACGCAGGCGCACCTTCAGCGTATCGTAATCGTAGACCGTTTCCTCAAAGATGCCTTTATCCGGAAGGAAGGTCACCTTTGTGCCGTGCTTTTCAGGGGGACAGCTCCCCTCCACGCGCAGAGGATACATGGTTTTTCCCTTTTCATAGCGCTGTTTGTAGATTTTTCCGTCTTTAAAGATCTCGACCTCCAGCCACTCGGAGAGGGCGTTTACGACCGACGCGCCCACGCCGTGCAGGCCGCCGGAAACCTTATATCCGCCGCCGCCGAATTTTCCTCCTGCGTGCAGGACGGTGAATACGACTTCGACTGCCGGGAGGCCCGCCTTTTTCTGGATATCGACAGGTATGCCGCGTCCGTCATCCTCTACGGTGATGGAGTTGTCTTCATTGATCTGAACCTCTATCTGATCGCAAAAGCCGGCCAGCGCCTCGTCCACCGAATTGTCTACGATCTCGTATACAAGATGATGGAGGCCCCTCACGGACGTACTGCCGATATACATTCCGGGTCTTTTTCTGACCGCCTCTAATCCCTCTAAAATCTGGATCTGTTCCGCGTTATATTCTGAACCCATACGTTCCTCCTTCTTAACTGTTTCCGTCTTCTACCGTACCGTTTATGATCTTAAAGATTCGATCAATCTGAAAGCTGTGGCTTACGAAATCATCCAGCCCTGTACACGTAATGATTGTCTGGATATGGCTGATCCCGGATAATAGGTGTCTCTGCCGGTCAGAGTCAAGCTCTGAGAGCACGTCGTCCAGCAAAAGCACCGGATAATCGCGCACCAGCTTTTTGACCAGTTCTATCTCAGCCAGCTTCAGCGACAGCGCGGCCGTCCTCTGTTGTCCCTGGGAACCAAATTTTCGGATGTCTATTTTATTTACATAAAATCCTATATCGTCTCTGTGGGGGCCTACCAGCGTCGTCTTCTGTTTTTTATCCTGAAAACGGCTCTTCTTTAGGGCGTCCCCCAGCTCATCCTCGCTTGTATTGGGAAAGTAGCGGAGCACGAGCTCCTCGCGTTTGCCCGACAGATGGAAGTGAATGTCCTGAATCAATTGATTGAGCTGAGAAATAAAATCTCTGCGGACCCGGATGATCTCGCATCCGTAGGAAATCATCTGCTCATCCCATATATCCAGCATTTCCTCGTACTCCGGCCGGAAGCTTATGTCCTTTAAAAGTTTGTTTCTCTGCAGCACAATCTTATTGTACTGGGAGAGGGAATGTACATAGAGCTTATTGAGCTGGCAGAGCTCCAGATCGATAAACCTGCGCCGCTCGCCGGGGCCGTTTTTGATGAGGTTTAAATCCTCGGGGGAGAAAAAAACCACATTGATCACGCCAAACAGCTCGCTCGCCCTGCGGATCGGTATGCCATTGACCGCGACGCCCTTTGGCTTGTTTTTTTTCAGGTGCATATCGATCCGGTGCGGGACGCCGTCTTTTAAGAGGTTCATCTTAATATGGGATTCATCCTCCCCGAACTCAATGATCTCCCTGTCTTTGCTTCCCCTGTGGGATTTCGTCGTGGCGCAGACATAGATGGATTCCAGGATATTCGTCTTTCCCTGGGCATTGTCTCCATACAGAACGTTGATCCCCTGGTCAAAATCCATATGTAATTCCCTGTAATTCCTGTAATTCATAAGCTCAATTGATTTTATTACCATGGGAGGCGTCCTTTATCTGATAATCTTAACCGTCTGGCCGTCATAGCACAGCTCGTCCCCGTCAAAGAGTTTTTTTCCTCTCTGGAAGGCCGTCTCGCCATTGACCTGTACAAGACCCTCTAAAATAGCGGACTTTGCCTCTGCGCCGCTGTCCACTAAGCCGGCGGCCTTTAACGCCTGGCCCAGCTTAATGAATTCGTCTCTTAATTTGATCGTTTCCATGTTTTCTCCCATTCTGTTCTGGCGGCCTGATCGGCTGCATTTTATCAGGCATTATATGGATGCCGCGTTAAAATTCACCGGAAGGATCAGATACGTATAATTCTCCTCGTCATCCCGGATAAAGCAGG
Organism: Otoolea muris; assembly: GCF_943193115.1. Taxonomy (NCBI): domain Bacteria; kingdom Bacillati; phylum Bacillota; class Clostridia; order Lachnospirales; family Lachnospiraceae; genus Otoolea; species Otoolea muris. The sequence continues at coordinate 16,564 of NZ_CALPCY010000050.1, read as the reverse complement.
GGGATTTGGGATTCATCATATAGAGTGAAACTTCCTCGTCGTCTATAATACGAAGCGCATCGATCAAAAACTTCGGATTAAAGCCAATCATGATGTCTTTTCCGAATTTTGTGATCCCTAATTCCGCGCTCATGGCGCCAATCGTGGAATTCATCTTCAGAACCATACCGTCATCCGAGATCTGGATAATGATCGGTTTTTTGTCATTTTCCCGGATCAGGATGCTCGCGCGCTCGATGGCGTCAAGAAACGAGCGCTTATTGACCACTACTTTTGTCTCATAATCGCTGGACAGCATCTGGCTGATCCGGAAATATTCTCCTTCGATCAGACGCGACACGACCACTGTATCGTCGAACTCAAACATGACGTGGTTCTCGGTAAAGAACATCAGCACTTCGGATTCACTGTCCCCGGATAGGATCTTGCTGATTTCACTGAGAGTTTTGCCAGGAATAATGACTTTTATATCACTGTAGTGATCTTTCAGGATCACTTTGCGGATGGACATGCGGTGCCCGTCCAGGGAGACGAACTTTAGCTCGTTGTCATGTACCTCCGCCAGCTCGCCGGTCATCATCTTATTGCTGTCATTCGGAGAGATGGAAAATATTGTCTGCCGGATCACTTCTTTTAAGGTAAACTGGGAGAGGCAGATATAGTTGTCCCGTTCAATATGGGGAATATAGGAAAATTCTTCGCCGTCCTTTCCCTGAATCCGGAATACGGATTTCTCACATGTGATGACCGTGTTAAGCGTCTCGTCCGACTCGATCGTGATTCGGGAATCCTCGCTTGAGAGCTTGCGAATGATATCGGAAAAGAGCTTCGCATCGAGCGCGATCTTGCCGTGTTCCAGGATACTCCCGTCTACCTTTGTTTCGATACCCAGCTCTGTATCATTGCCCGTCAGGCGGATCTCGTCCGACGCGGCATCGATCAGGATGCAGTCCAGGATCGGCATTGTCGTTTTTGACGGAACCGCCTTCAGAACGATGTTGATACCATTCAGTAAATTATCCTTTTCAAATGAAAGCTTCATAATTGTTGATAACTCCTTTGCTCAAAAACAATGTGAAGGGAAAGAAATATATAAAAACATTTCGTAGCAATCGTAGTAGGGGCTGTGGATTGGTGAATAAGTCTTAAAACCGCTGAAAATAAAAGGCGTGCCCGTGTAGAAACACCTGTGTAAAAGCGGCCCTGGACTTAAGAACAACTTAAGAATTATCCACAAGCTCAGAAACAACATTAGGTTCCACCTGGTTATCCACAAATTTTAACCCGGTTATCCACCGATTATTGTGGATTAATCTTCTTTTTCAGGATCTCTATCGTATTGCGCAGGGATTCGTTCTTGCCCATATCCGCAAGGATCTTATCGTGGCCATGTATAATCGTCGTATGATCCCGCCCTCCCAGATATTTGCCGATGGTCTGGAGCGGGGTGTCTGTCATGGTGCGGCATAAATACATCGCGATCTGGCGCGGGAAGACGACATCCTTGGTCCTCTTTTGGGAAGCGATATCCAGAGGCGTGATGCCGAAATGATCGGAAACCACCTGGATAATCAGCTCCGGCGTCACTTCCCGGACGCCTCCCGGCGAGATGAGATCCTTTAGGGCCTCTTCTGCGAGCTCGATGGTGATGTCCTTCTTGTCCAGTTTGGAGAGGGCTACGATCTTGGTGAGAGCGCCTTCCAGCTCACGGATATTGGATTTAATGTTGGTGGCGATATATTTAATGACTTCATTATCAATATTATAGCCCTCCAGCTCCTCTTTTTTGCGGAGAATGGCCATGCGCGTCTCATAATCAGGAGACTGGATATCCACGGTAAGGCCCCATTCAAAACGGGAGCGAAGCCGCTCTTCGAGAGTTTCAATCTCTTTGGGAGGCTTATCTGAGGAGATAATGATCTGCTTTTTAGCCTCATAAAGAGAGTTGAAGGTGTGGAAAAACTCTTCCTGCGTGCTTTCCTTTCCTATAATAAACTGGATATCATCGATCAGAAGAACGTCGTTGTTCCGGTATTTCTCCCTGAATTCCGTGGTGGAAATATTATTTTTATTCCGGATCGCATCGATCAGTTCGTTGGTGAACTTCTCGCTGGTCACGTAAAGAACCTTGGCTTTCTGGTTGTTTTTCAGCACAAAATGGCCGATGGAATGCATCAGGTGCGTCTTGCCAAGTCCCACGCCGCCGTAAATAAAAAGAGGATTGTAGATCTCCCCCGGCGATTCCGCCACGGCTAAAGAAGCGGCATGAGCCAGATTATTATTCGCGCCCACGACAAAGGAGTCAAAGGTGTAGCGGGGATTTAAGTTCGCGTCCTGAATGAGCTGGCGGTTCGTCTCCGGCTGCCGGCCGGCCGCTTTCTTTTTCTCAGCCGGCTGGCCGGCTTCACCGGCCTGTTCCTGTGTTACAAATTCCAGCTCGCACTCGATCCCGGTCAGCTCTTCAATTGTGATCTGCAGAAGAAATCCGTATTTTTTCTTGATGTACCCGAGAAAATGGACGTCCGGCACCAGGATCTGCAGGGCCCCTCCCTTCATGGCCCATGGCTGCGTCGGAAGCAGCCATGTTTTGAATGAGACATCGGTCAGCTCGTGTTCTTCTTTGATGTGCAAAAGGATATCTTCCCATTTGCTCTTGATTTTTTCTAACATAGTAGTAAGTCTCCTGATAAAAAGAATCCTGCATTGCAGGATGTTCGCCTGCGGCGGGCCGCGTATGCGCGGCATGAAGCAGCTCCTCCGCAGTTTAGTCCTGCCCCGGAGGGATTTTTTGTATCATGGGAATGGGATTAGGGAAAATTGCAAATTTACCCAATCTAGTATTTATTGTACATGAAATGGATCGATTTTTCAATTGAAAGATGAAAAAGATTGTGGATAAGTTTTCCATGGGAGCGAGGGGGAGGACGCAAGGGGGGCCGCCCATCCCATGTTCTATATCCAACAGAACCCCGCTTTCGCTCAGAGAAAAGCGCAGGGCTGTACGGATCGAAAAGCCCCCGCTAAGTGCCGGCGGTTTTCTACGGGTTCCTTTTGGATATAGAACATGGGATGGGCTACGTTACTGGCGGGCTTTGGGCAATGCGGTTTTGGGGTTGGAATGGGGATAGTATGGTTTGGGATGCTTGTGGATAAATTTGTGGGGGAGTATGCAGGTTTTAGGGGGATATGGGGTGAATGTGTATAAGTGGGACTGGGGATGTCCACAGGGAAAAGTATTGATAAATCAGTGGATTTAGGATTAAAATGTGAACAATCTATGGGTTATTCAGGTAAAAATCAACTATTTATCCACAAGTTATCCCCACTTTGTGGATAAATAGTGGAAACCCTGTGAATAAGGTGTTTAAATGATAAGGCCCGGGTTTTTATATTGCCAGCTATGAGCTTTGCAGATGGCAGGGGTTTTATTTGTATGTAATATTTTCTTGGAGGTGACGGGAAATGATGATATATTGGGTATATAAAAGAGAAAGCGGTATGAAAATATCGGATAATATACTATAATCTATGAGTTGCTCACCGATACCCGTAACAGGGAGGATGTGTTCACATGGAACTTTTGCATCTCTTTTGCCTAATGGCATTATAGCGTATGCAGGAACGTTATTCAATATGCTTTTCTATGAAAACTTTATCCTTATCTGGTATTGGTTTAATTCACGTATGTAACATTTATCAGCAAGTTCTCCTTTCTTCGCATATCCGGCGGCCCTCCCACGACATCCACACTTGGCACGGGGTGGCCTTCACGCAATTTGCATATCTGACATGGGAGGCTTTTTCACGACATCCACCAACTTGCACCGTGGCCTTCTTTTTCCATAATTGCGCAGCAATCCTATTTACAAGAAAAAATATCGATTTTCTATTGACGTAACCGTGTTTCTTCTATATAATTGAGTAGATATTTAATCTTAGAATAGTCTAACTATGTTGAGATGATTTCTCTTTCAATTTAGATGACGAGGAGGTGTTTATTATGAAGATGACATATCAGCCAAAGAAAAGGCAGAGATCGAAAGTTCACGGCTTCAGAGCCAGGATGAGCAGCGCAGGCGGTAGAAAAGTTCTGGCTGCGAGAAGAGCAAAAGGAAGAGCAAGATTGTCTGCTTGACGAACCTGGGCCGCAATGTGAATTGTGGCCTTTTTGTTACTGTATTTTAATACGGCTAATTTATTTATATGGCCCGGTTTCGTTTGGCCGTTAATTGCGGACCGCAGTACGAGGAGAGCGGATGAAGCGTTTTAATTCGATCAAAAAGAACGGGGATTTTCAGAAGGTTTACAGGACGGGGCGATCATTTGCGGATAAGCTTCTGGTTATGTATGCGCTGGATACGGGGCGGGCGGATTCCCGGATCGGGATTTCTGTCAGTAAGAAGGTTGGCAACAGTGTGGTGCGTCACCGCATTACACGTTTAATCAGGGAAAGCTTCCGGCTGAATAAGAACATAGTGAGAGATGGATTGGATATCGTGGTTGTGGCGAGAGCCGCAGCGAAAGAGGCAGGATTCAAAAATATCGAGAGTGCATATCTGCACTTATGCGGACTTCATAACATTTTAGAGAATCGAAGTGAGAATATTGATGAAGAAAATCATAATTAGTATGATTCGGGGATATCAGAGGTTTATTTCCCCTTTGACAGGACCTCACTGTAAGTACACGCCTACCTGTTCTCAATACGCCGTTGAGGCAGTTGTTAAGTATGGCGCTGTAAAGGGTATGATTTTGGCCTGTAAGCGGATTCTTCGCTGCCATCCGTTTGCAGAAGGCGGTTATGATCCAGTTCCGTAGGATAGGAGGTAATTCATTGGAATTTGTAATTGCGACGAAGGCCGGGTCGATTATGGGACCGATTGCCAGTTTATTCGGATATATTATGGATTTTCTGTTCCGGATAACGAGTAATATGGGAATCATGAATATTGGCCTTTGCATTATTTTGTTTACGATTATCACAAAGCTTCTGCTGTTTCCTTTGACGATCAAGCAGCAGAAGTCGTCTAAGCTGATGTCTGTGATGAATCCGGAGATTATGGCGATTCAGAAGAAGTACAGGGGGAAGACGGATCAGACGTCGATGACCAAACAGAGGATGGAGATGCAGGCTGTATATGATAAGTTTGGATCGAGTCCTACGGCTGGTTGTCTGCCAATGTTGATTCAGTTTCCTATTATTCTGGCTCTTTATCGTGTGATTTATAATATTCCGGCTTATGTACCTTCAGTCAGAGTGTTTTTTGACAATGTAGCCAATCCTTTGAAGGATCAGCCGGATTTTGTCAATAAAATTGCGGAGCTGGCTGAGGGCGTCAATATGGCGGTCGATAAGGTTGATTTTACCAATCTGGACAAGATTGTCGATATGTTATATAAGTTTACGCCGGAAAAATGGGAGACGCTTGAGGGGCTGTTTCCTCAGATTGCTGACGTGATTGCAGTGAATGCGGATAAGATTGAGCAGATGAACTCATTTTTTGGCATTAATCTTGCTTCCGCGCCGTTTACCGGGTTTACGTCGATCACCGTTGCATGGGCGATTCCGATTCTGGCGGGCCTTACACAGTGGTTTTCTGCGAAGATGATGAGCAGTACGCAGACGATTGATCCCGATGCGCCCGGCGCTTCGATGATGAACAGTATGTTGATTACCATGCCTTTGATGTCGGTCGTTTTTTGTTTTACCCTGCCGGCGGCTATCGGTATTTACTGGGTGGGACAGGGCGTTCTTCAGATTGTACAGCAGCTCGCGGTGAATTCTTATATGGATAAGATCGATCTGGACGAGATGATCAAGAAGAATGTGGAGAAGATGAACCAGAAGCGGGCAAAGAAAGGGCTCCCCCCTGCGAAGCTGAATCAGAATGCCACGACGAGCTTAAAATCCATTCAGTCTCAGGAGGAGAAGGATAAGCTGCTCATGGATGAGAAGATGAGTAAGCGGGATAAGCAGATTAAGGAATCAAATGAGTTCTACAATTCTGATCCGAAGCCGGGAAGCATTGCCGCAAAGGCGAGGATGGTGCAGAAGTTTAATGAAAAGCACAAGTAAGCAGGAGGATGCCAGAATGGATATGATTAAGGTTACCGCAAAGACCGTGGAAGAAGCAGTAACAAAGGCATTGATCGAATTGGAGATTACGAGCGATAAGCTGGAGTATGAGGTAATCGAAAAGGGGAGCGCCGGTTTCCTGGGGATTGGCTCAAAGCCGGCTGTGATTCAGGCTAAGAAGAAGGAGACGCTTGAGGATTGCGCCGTGGAGTTTTTGACGCAGATTTTTGACGCGATGAGTATGACGGTGCAGATTGATCTGGAGCTTAAGGAAGAGGAGAAGGAGCTGTGCATCAATCTTTCCGGCGGCGATATGGGGATTTTGATCGGTAAGAGAGGACAAACACTTGATTCCCTGCAGTATCTTGTAAGCCTGATGGTGAATAAGACAAACGCCGGCGATTATATCCGCGTCAAGCTTGATACGGAAAATTACCGTGAGAGAAGGAAGGAGACGCTGGAGACGCTGGCTAAGAATATTGCTTACAAGGTAAAACGGACGAAGCGTTCGGTTTCGCTGGAACCGATGAATCCGTATGAGAGAAGGATTATCCATGCGGCGCTTCAAAATGATCGGTATGTGGTGACAAGAAGCGACGGCGAGGAGCCGTTCCGCCATGTGATCATTTCCCTTAAAAGAGAGGGAAGAAGAGAGCGGGTGGAGAAGACGGATCGATAGATGGATAGAGGCAGGTAATGAGACAGCGGGAATACTTCGGTATTCCTGCCGTTTTTCTTATGGGATGGGAGTTGATATGTAACCGTTCAGAAGGCGGGGAATCCGCAGCGGGCGGACAAAAAGATGACTGTACGAAAACGTAATGGCCGCGGGCAAACACGGTCCTTCGCCGCAGACGTGCAGAGGGCGCTGATAGCGAGTGATTTATTCACTGGAATTTAAGCAATGGTGTACTAGAGCGTGTTTGAAAATTCATTCCTGGCATCTGCACGCCCCACTTCGCGGTATATTTGTGCCAAATTCACTTAACGCAGCCCACTGCGCCGCGTTCATTTGGCACAAATCTCCCACAAAGTGGCACGCACAGCTACCAGAAAGCAATTTTCAAACACGCTCTAGGGTACTGTCCCGATTATATCTGGCGAAACTCCGCAGGATAAATTTTCATCAGCAAGGCGGAGAAGGGAGGCGATGCGGCGGCATCGTTGACCGCCGACAACACAGTCTGATGGAAATTTAGGCATGGAGGTTTGCCTGAATATCATCGGTACAGTACACTAGGGTTTTCTGAACGGTTACGTATGGCTACTATATCTATATTGAGGTTTTCAGATGATGGGATCAGATACGATTGCCGCGATTGCGACGGCAGTTACAAATTCAGGGATTGGAATTATCCGGATCAGCGGGGATGAGGCTCTGCGCATCGGGGATCAGATATTCCGGGCGAAGAGCGGAGATAAGAGGTTAAGCGGGCAAAAGGCTTATACGGTTCACTATGGTACGATATGGGATCAGGGGGAAATGATTGACGAGGCTTTGGCGCTTGTTATGCGGGCCCCTCACAGTTATACGGCTGAGGATACGGTTGAGATTGACTGTCATGGGGGCGTGCTGGTGATGCGGCGTATTTTGGAGGCGGCCATACGTTGCGGGGCCAGGCTGGCAGAACCGGGTGAATTTACGAAGCGCGCGTTTTTGAATGGCAGGATCGATCTGTCGCAGGCAGAGGCGGTGATGGATGTGATTCAGTCCGAAAATCAGTATGCGCTGAAGAATTCAGTGAGCCAGTTGAGAGGCTCTGTGTCTCGCAGGGTAAAGGAGCTTCGGGAGAAGCTTCTCTATGAGATTGCTTTTATTGAGTCTGCGCTGGATGATCCGGAGAATATTTCGCTTGACGGCTACGCGGCGCAGCTTTCGGAGACGGTTTGCGGGATGAAGAGGGAGCTGGCGCGGATGATGGAGACATTTGACAGCGGCCGGATTCTGACAGAGGGGATCAAAACAGTTATTTTGGGAAAGCCGAATGCCGGAAAGTCGTCACTTCTGAATGCGCTGTCCGGGGCGGATCGGGCGATTGTGACCGAAATTCCGGGGACAACGCGGGATGTGCTGGAGGAATCGATCCGAATTCGCGATATCAGCCTTCGTCTGATCGATACGGCCGGAATCCGCGATACTGAGGATGTTGTGGAGCGGATCGGGGTGGAGAGGGCGAGACAGGCTGCTGAGGAGGCGGATTTGATCCTGTATGTGGTGGATGGCGCGCGTCCTCTGGATGAGAGCGATCAGACGATTATCCGCCTCCTGGAAGGGAAAAGGGCGCTTGTCCTGCTGAATAAAACGGATTTGGATTTGATCGTGACGCAGGAGGAGATGAAAGAGCGAACGGGACATGAGGTGATTTTGCTCTCGGTGAAGGAAGAAAAGGGGCTGGAGGAGCTGGAGGATCGGATCGAAGCTCTCTTTTTTGCGGGTGAGATTGACTGGAATGATGAGGTAATTCTCACGAATCTGCGCCATAAGACGGCTGTGGAAGAGGCTTTTCGGAGTCTTGAGCTGGTTGAGAGGAGTATTTCCGATCAGATGCCGGAAGACTTTTTTTCAATCGATTTGATGGATGCATATGAGAGGCTGGGAACGATCATCGGCGAGGCGTTGGAGGATGATCTGGTAAATGAGATTTTCAGCCGCTTTTGTATGGGAAAATAATTGGGCGATGCGGTGTTTTAGGAAAAGAGGGATTGGATAATGCCTGATTGGACAGAGAAGTATGATGTTGTGGTAGTTGGGGCCGGGCATGCGGGGTGCGAGGCAGCTTTGGCGGCGGCCAGGCTTGGGCTTGAAACGATGATGTTTACTGTCAGCGTGGACAGTATTGCGCTGATGCCGTGTAATCCGAATATCGGGGGCAGTTCAAAGGGGCATTTGGTCCGTGAGCTGGACGCGCTGGGCGGCGAGATGGGGAAAAATATTGATAAGACATTTATTCAGTCGAAAATGCTGAATCAGTCCAAGGGACCGGCGGTTCACTCCCTGCGCGCGCAGGCGGATAAGCGGGAGTATACGGGGCAGATGCGGAAGACGCTGGAGAATACGGATCATTTGACAATCCGCCAGGCCGAGGTATGTGAGATATTGACCGAGGAGAAGCGGGTGGTGGGAGTGAAAACATTTTCCGGAGCAGTCTATTTGTGCGGCGCGGTGGTGCTTGCTACGGGGACGTACTTGAGGGCCAGGTGTATCTATGGGGATGTGAGCAATCCGACTGGGCCGAACGGCCTGCAGGCAGCTAATCATCTGACGGATTCTTTAAAGGCGCTGGGGATCCGGATGTATCGTTTTAAGACGGGAACGCCGGCAAGAGTAGACAGGCGGAGCATTGATTTTTCTAAAATGGAAGAGCAGTTCGGGGATGAAAGAGTTGTTCCCTTTTCCTTTTCCACAGATCCGGAGTCGGTACAGAAGGAGCAGGCTTCCTGCTGGCTTACCTATACGAATGAGAAGACGCATGAGGTGATTCGTAAAAACCTGGATCGTTCGCCTTTGTTTTCCGGCGCGATTGAGGGAACCGGGCCAAGATACTGTCCGTCTATTGAGGATAAGGTAGTGAAATTCCCGGATAAGGATCGGCATCAGGTGTTTGTTGAGCCAGAGGGGCTTTATACAAATGAAATGTATCTGGGAGGAATGTCAAGTTCGCTGCCGGAGGATGTTCAGTTCGCGATGTACCGCACGGTTCCCGGGCTGGAGAATGTGAAGATTGTAAGGAATGCGTATGCGATTGAATATGACTGTATTGACGCCAGACAGCTTAAGCTTTCGCTGGAATTTAAGGAAATAGAGGGTTTATTCAGCGGGGGACAGTTTAATGGGAGTTCCGGTTATGAAGAGGCCGCGGTTCAGGGCTTTATGGCAGGGGTGAATGCAGCGCGCAAGATTAAAGGCCAGGAGCCGATTGTTTTTGATCGTTCGCAGGCGTATATCGGCGTTTTGATCGATGATCTGGTTACAAAGGAGAGCCATGAGCCGTATCGAATGATGACGTCAAGGGCGGAATACCGCCTGCTTTTGCGTCAGGATAACGCGGATCTTCGGCTCTCCCGAATCGGGCATGATATTGGCCTGGTCAGTGACGGGCAGCTTGAGCGTGTGATGTGGAAGGAACAGGTAATAGGGGAGGAGCTGGCGCGTCTGGAGAAAAAGCGTGTGGGAGCTTCCGCAGAGGTTCAGACGTTTCTGGAGCTTCATGAAAGCGTGCCTTTGAAGACAGGTACTTCTATGGCTGAATTGATACGCAGGCCGGAATTGAATTATGCGGTGCTGGAACCTCTTGATCCGGAGCGTCCAAAGTTTCCGGCGGAGGTGGCTGAACAGATCAATATCAATATTAAGTATGAAGGATATATCAGGAGGCAGACGCAGCAGGTCGCACAGTTTAAGAAAATGGAAGGAAAGAAGCTGGAGCCGGACTTTGACTACTCTCTTGTAAAGAGCCTGCGCAAGGAGGCGGTGCAGAAATTAAATTTGCTTAAACCGGCGAATATTGGACAGGCGTCAAGGATATCCGGCGTTTCACCGGCAGATATTTCTGTTTTAATGGTATATCTTGAGCAGAACAGAAGAAATGGCGGGCAGATGCCATAACTGTTTTAGCTGTTGCAGGCAGATACTGTAATTGTTCAGTTTGTCTGAATGGTTATTGTGAATGAAAGGATGGTCGGGTGCAGACAGATGGCTGGGAACAGGGATGAATTTGTGATGCGGATGAAGGAGGAACTGTGTCAGATCGATCTGGAGTTGACGGATCGTCAGATCGATCAGTTCTATCAGTATTATGAGAATTTGATTCATTGGAATACAATGATCAATTTGACGGCTATCACGGAAATGGGCGAAGTAGTGACAAAACATTTTGTTGACAGCCTGACTCTGAAAAGAGCGGTGGGAGATATAGAGCGGATTTCTTATTCATTGATCGATGTCGGTACAGGGGCTGGGTTTCCTGGAATTCCGCTTAAAATCGCATTTCCGGATTTGAAGATAACGCTTTTGGATTCATTAAATAAACGGGTGAAGTTTTTGGAAGAATTGATTTTGAGCTTGGAATTAAAGGGAATAAAGGCTGTCCATGGAAGAGCAGAGGACTATGCGAGAGAAAATGTTTCACGTGAAACATTTGACTTATGTGTTTCACGTGCGGTAGCCAATATTTCTACGCTGGCAGAATACTGTATGCCTTTTGTCAAAACCGGCTGCTATTTTGTAGCATATAAGTCAGGAAAGATCGAGGAAGAATTAATAGCTGGAAAAGGAGCAATCAAAAAATTGTCGGGGGAAATAGAGGATGTATTGTCGTTTAGGCTGCCGAATTCGGATGAAAGGAGTTTGGTGAAAATTAAGAAGATAGCCAATATAAATAAGAAATATCCCCGGCGATCCGGGTTGCCATCAAGAGAGCCATTGAGATAGGGCTTGGGTGACAGGAGAGAGGCAGAGCGCTATTGAAAAGCGTGTTATGGATATGAGGATGGACAGGGGGTGTCTGTTTTCTATCCATAGCACGCTTTTATTATTGTTGTAGCTTGTTCAGATAGGTCTTGCCAATACTCTGATCGTACAAAAACATGGGCGCTGACGGGTATATGCCCTATCGCGATGCTATTTTTATGGCAAGGCGCTATACAATTTAGGTTATTTGAAATATTACAATTATATAGATTGCTCTGTATATTTAATTTGCTAACTGCTGGCTATCTCACGACGCCTCCTTGGTTATGATATTATGTACTCTCGGAATCTTGCTGTGCCTGATTTTGTGAGATGATTTTTTGTCAGATGTGCACAAATTTATGAGGCGTACGTGGAGCGTACGTTGATTAAATTTGGGTGCATCTGGCGGAAAATCAGCCGCAAAAGCAGGCGCAGAGAGATTCCGAGAGTACATTATTATATTTGGACAGTAACAATCACATTATTACGCAAAGAAAATATGAATAAGTTCTAACAACTTTTCTGGCGTCTCCAATTGAGGCAGATGCCTGGTTTTTGTAATTACAGATGATTCTATCGCGGAGTTTAGGGATTGATACTCTCTGATCGTTTTATTGATTTCAGGCTCTTCACTTCCACCTACAATATAGATGCTGTTGTCAATCTTTTTGAGTGCGTTACGGATGTTGCAGTTTGTATATCTGCACTCTAAGCTGGAAAAGATTGCCTTGGGAGAATCACCCAGGTAGGCGGATTCATAGTAATGATCGATATAGGCAGGTCTTGCGCAATATGGGTTATAGAAATATTGTTCCTGAAAACATTTTTCGATCATGGCGTGGCTGGTTGTGATTTGGTAGAGCAGGGTTCCGATGATTGGAAGATCTAAAAGCAGTTTAAGGAATTTTGCATGCTTACCCGGAACCTGCATGCATTTGTCAAAACTGTCAGGATTGATCAACATGAGTCGGCCGAACAGTTCGGGAGAATGGTTGCATGCCATAATCACAAATGGGGAGGACGCTCCGGAAACGATCAGATCGGTCCGGCGGCCAATCTCTGATTTGATGAAGTCACATATTAACTGTACAAAGAGGTAGCTTGTATAAGTGAAGTTCGGCTTTTCTGAGCGTCCGCAGCCAAGGAGATCAAGTGTATAAACCATATAGCGGCGACTGAGCTTGTCTGTTAAAAGGTGATACTCATATCCGCTGGAGGAAGCATTTAAGTCATGAATTAAAAGAAGGGGCCTTCCACTTCCAGATTTAGTATAATGGATATTTCCCAGACGCCATTTATAACAGAGGGGATCTGGTTCATCCATCAGATTCTTTTGAACAGCGGATAACTGAACCCATTTATTCATTAAAGCAATGGAAGCAGTACCGGCAGTCAGAAGAGAGAGCAGAGTCATTAGCTTATTTTTTTTATTCATCGTTCAGACCTCCTATAAGGCTTTTCTTACAAATGTTAGCTTGTAATGATTGGTGGCGAAAATAGAAAATTCATCCATTTTATTATTATATCATTTTTTTAAATATCAATACATTAAGAAATTCTTACAGTAAGATTTTGAAGAGCTTAGCAACAATTCAGAAAGGTCTGCGCACTTACAGCGTTGACCGTACGCCCGCAGACGTTGCATTTTATATGGTAAGAGCAGCAGAGGGATGAGCCTGTCTTAAGTGTTACACAAGATTACCAATGTTTCACGTGAAACATTTTCTTTTTTTTCTGTAAAACATATATGCAAACGGGATCCAAGTGTGCTATACTAAGTATTGTTCACAGATATTCCGAGAGGCATTCTTCGTGCAAAAATAGCGGAGGATTGAAACTGGTGAGAGCTCTGATTTTGTGAGACAGATGCTTTGTGCTAGTACACCGTTTTCTTAATCCTTATATACTAAGCGCTTGATATTTGTATCAGTGCAAGGCGGAGGAAGGAGGCAATGCGGTGGCATCGTTGACTGACGACAACGCGGCAATGATGCAAATAGCGAGTGCTTAGTATATGAGGAATTAAAAAACGGTGTACTAGTGTACTGTCCCGATTATATTCAGGCAAACCTCCTTGCCTAAATTTCCATCAGACTGCGTTGTCGGCGGTCAACGTAGCCACCGCATCGCCTCCCTTCTCTGCCTTGCTGATGAAAATTTATCCTGCGGAGTTTCGCCAGATATAATCGGTACAGTACACTAGTGCTTATGAATCGAAATGAAATGCATTTGAAAAAGAAAGGAAACATCATGGGACGTACAATTGCGATTGCAAATCAAAAGGGCGGGGTTGGTAAGACGACAACTGCGATCAATTTATCTGCCTGTTTGGCAGAGGCTGGTCAGAAGGTCTTAACCATTGACTTTGATCCGCAGGGGAATGCTACGAGCGGACTGGGCCTGGAGAAAGGGCAAATCGATGATACGGTATATGAGATGATGTTGGGCGACTGTTCATTTGAGGAATGTCTTCAGAGGGATGTGCATGATAATTTAGATGTTCTTCCTTCTGATTCCAATTTGTCAGGTGCAGAGATTGAGCTTTTGGATGTGGACGGCAAAGAACTGGTGCTGAAAAAAAAGCTGGAGCGGATACGGGGGATGTATGATTTCATTATTATAGATTGTCCGCCGTCGCTCAGTCTGCTCACGATCAATGCATTGGTTGCGGCGAATACGGTGCTGGTTCCGATTCAGTGTGAGTATTATGCGCTGGAGGGGCTGAGCCAGGTTATGCGCACGATTAATCTGGTGAGAAGGAAGATGAATCCCTCTCTGGAGATGGAAGGCGTTGTATTTACAATGTATGACGCCAGGACGAATCTGTCTCTTGAGGTAGTAGAGAATGTAAAGAATAATTTGAATGAGAGAATTTATAAAACGATCATCCCCAGAAATGTTCGTCTCGCTGAGGCGCCGAGTCATGGAATGCCGATCAATATCTATGACAGCAAATCAGCAGGCGCAGAGAATTACCGCCTTTTGGCTGCTGAGGTAATCAGCAGGGAAGCCGATCTTTAGTAATGAATGATAGTGATGTGCAATGACAGAAGTATTTGTTTTGGTATTTCTTATGCGATTTTGCCTTCAAAATTCACAACAACACAGTGATAAGCTATAATAAACCGGAAGATGGAGGATATGATGTCAAAAAGAACTGGACTTGGTAAAGGATTGGGAGCTCTGTTCGGAGAAGAATATACGGATAACAAGACTCCGGTTGTAAAAGAGGAAGGCGCGCCGAATCATTCTGATGGGGAATTAAAAGGGGAGAATGCGCAGCAGGCGAAGCAGGAAGTCAAGGTGGTTGAGGTTGAAAAGGAGAAGTATTTAAATATTTCTCTGATCGAGCCGAACAGCAGCCAGCCCAGAAAGATGTTTGATGAGGAGCAGTTATTTGAGCTGGCAGCTTCGATTAAATCGTACGGAGTTCTCCAGCCTGTACTGGTGAAGAAGAAAGAGGATCATTATGAACTGATAGCAGGAGAACGACGCTGGCGGGCTGCCAAGTTGGCAGGGCTTAGGGAAATCCCTGTTATTATCCGTGAGTATACAAAGCAGCAGACCATGGAAATTGCCCTGATTGAAAATGTGCAGAGAGAGGATTTGAATCCGATCGAGGAAGCCAGAGCATATCAGATGCTGATCCAGGAATTTGGATTAAAGCAGGAAGAGGTGGCGGTCCGGGTTTCTAAAAACAGGGCGACTGTTACAAACAGCATGCGCCTGTTAAAGCTGGACGAGCGTGTTCAGCAGATGCTGATCCTGAATCAGATCACAGGCGGCCATGCGAGGACGCTGCTGGCTCTGGAAGACGGGGAACAGCAGTATCAGGTAGCTATGAAAGTTATGAATAACCGTTTGAGCGTCAGGGAAACGGAAAAACTGGTTAAATTGCTGACAAAACCGCCTGTTCAGAAGGAAGAGAAGCCGGAAGAGAGGGATCTGAGCATTTTTTACCATGATTTGGAAGATAAACTAAAAAATGTTATGGGAACCAAGGTTGTTATCAATAAAAAAGATAAAAATAAGGGAAGAATTGAAATAGAGTATTATTCGTCCGCCGAGCTGGAGAGAATCGTAGAGTTGATCCAGTCCATAGGGAAATAAGAATTAAAATAGATGTGTGAGGAGCTATGAAAATGGCTGTATTGGAATTTGTAATCAGAAAGCTGGAAATGGGGACAAAAGATGGGAAATAGCAGTATTTTAAATATGCTGGGATTTGATCCCGCTTATATAATTGCCGGGTTGGCATGTTTGACACTCATATCATTTATAACGACCATCATTTGTATTTTACAATATAAAAGGCTGTACCGGAGATATGACCTGTTTATGAGAGGGAAAGATGCGGAGACGCTGGAGGATACGATTCTGGATTTGATGGATGAGGCTGTATATCTGCGCGACGAGGATAATGAAAGCAAGGATATGATCCACGCTATGGAGAAGCAGGTCAAGGCCGGATATCAGAAAACGGGGATTGTCAGATACAATGCGTTTAAGGGCATGGGAGGCAATTTGAGTTTTGTTATTGCGCTGTTGGACGACCATAATTCCGGGCTGATTTTAAACTCTGTCCACAGCCGCGAGGGATGCTATTTATATATGAAGGATGTCGTGGAAGGAAAGACGGAGATTTTACTGGGAAATGAGGAAAAGGAGGCCCTGGAGAAGGCGCTGGGGTATCACTAAATGGAGGGTGAGGCGATTTGGTAATTGTTGCTGTTGACACGCAGCGCGAGGTGGTTTTTGAGTGCATCGCAGCGTAAGTCACAGACAGCGGCCTCCTTGAGTCAAATCTGAGGAGAACGGCGCCAAACCGCGTTTTTTGCGAATTGTGT
The DNA here is from genome assembly GCF_943193115.1 of Otoolea muris. Classification (NCBI taxonomy): domain Bacteria; kingdom Bacillati; phylum Bacillota; class Clostridia; order Lachnospirales; family Lachnospiraceae; genus Otoolea; species Otoolea muris. The sequence continues at coordinate 189 of NZ_CALPCY010000050.1, read as the reverse complement.
GCATCGCGAAAACTGTTACCGGGTACAGGGCCCGGCAATATTGTGAACAGTAATGTATCATTCCGTTTGGCTGCATATACATCCTAGAGCGTGTTTGAAAATTCATTCCTGGCATCTGCACGCCCCACTTTGCGGTATATTTGTGCCAAATTCACTTAACGTAGCCCACTACGCCGCGTTCATTTGGCA
>NZ_CALPCY010000049.1:0-36169 GCF_943193115.1 Otoolea muris | reverse complement strand
TTTACCTACTCCTTGCTAAAGGGAGTATTCTGATTAGACCGCACCGCCAATAAATCGGCGGTTTACGGACGCACCATTTTTTCTTTTATGTAGGGATTGCCAGTTGCCAGAGCCTTTACTTCCGCATAGGTGAGAGCCGCTTCGTCTATGTCCTCACAGCTTCTGACCGGGGATTTGCTCGTCATAATCTGCCCGATGAATTTCTGCTTGTTTTCGATGAGCTGGTCGAGTAGGTCAGCGGTATTACTACCGCTTTCCCCTCTAAGAACCGTGCATGAGAGTTTCCCCTCACACGGCTCAAGCACTTATAAGCCCTGTCTCACCAGAGCCGGTTCATCAACGTTTTTCGAGTAATGCAGTTTTCTGTGACAGCCTGCGTCCACTAAAATTCTTGTTATCTTATAATCATTCCCCGTGGCTTCATGGATTCTGTACCCTTCCTCTACAGTGATAGCGCCGCCGCAAATAGGGCAGATTCCCTTTTGCGCTTTGTAGAGGGCGTTCAGCTTCTTTCTGCCTTTGATTTCACGAAACATTCTCTCCGTATCCCTTTCTTCAAAATATCCTGTAAACCTGTCATCAAATGGTGTCGCTTCTGATTTTGTTTTCAGCCACCTTACGATATTGGTGTCCGTGGCATATATCAGATTGAGTTCAAACGAATCCGGCATTTTAACGCTGAATGTCCAGCTTCTTGTGCCAATCCGTTTGAAATATTTCTTTGCTATCCATTTATGGCTCTTTTTAGGGTGTCTGCGTTTGCACCACTGCCATAGGCATCTCCACACATCAAAATCAAACCTTTCAAATGCCTGTGACGATACATTATACTTTTGGAAATTCACCCATCCACGGATGACCGGATTCAGCTTCCGTATCAAATCTTCCTGCTTCATGGACGGGTTTTTCTTGATTATCTCCCTTATCTTGCTCACTATGGCTTTATAATTCTTTTTGGACGGTTTCGTCAGAAGTTTGTCTTTGTACCACCTTATATTGCTTCCGAGAAAATCGAAACCATCTTCGATAGGGGTAATGACTGTCTTTTCTTCCGACAGTTCCAGCCCCCTCTCTGACAGAAATTCCCGGATAATGGGAAGCACACCGTTTTCCAGAATCTCCCTGCTTTCGCCAGTGACAATAAAATCATCAGCGTAACGCACAAAGTTCACTTTCGGGAAATATGCTTTTCCATTTACTTTCGTTTTGTGGTATTTCTTTTTAATCTGGGCTTCCAGACCGTCTAAGACCATGTTACAGATAGTTGGTGAGATAGATGAACCCTGCGGGCTTCCCAAATCAGTCGGGAATAACTTCCCTGTTTCGATATACCCGCTTTTTAACCATTTCCGCAAAATGTCCTTATCCATTGGGGTGTGGCTTAAAATCCACTCATGGCTGATATTGTCAAAACAGCCTTTAATGTCGCCTTCCAGCACCCATTTTGGTGATTTTCCTTTATTCAGACAGGTAAAGCACTGCTCAATAGCGTCCTGCACACATCTTTTTGCCCGGAATCCATAGGAATTCGGGTCTGCCGTGGTTTCCGCAATCGGCTCTAATGCAAATTTATATAATGTCTGCATTGCCCTGTCCTTCATACATGGAATGCTTAACGGGCGCATTTTCCCGTTTTTCTTCGGTATATACACCCTTTTTAGCGGCAGTGGTTGATAGCCCCTGCGTTTCAAGCTGAGAATTGCTTCGAATTTCAGTTTGGGGGTAGACCATAAAACTTTGTCTACGCCTGCTGTCTTTTTACCTTTGTTACTCGTTACTCTCCTTACAGCTAAAGCACGTCCATAAAAAGAGTGTGTGAGCAGCCACTGCAAGGATTTCACCTTGCCTGTCCTGCCCTGTTGAAGAGCCTTTACGATACGCATTTGCAGTTTTTTAACATATGCCTCGGCTTTATTCCAGTCAATGGAATCCCATGCCTTTGCAATGTCAGAAGTCGCACACGTTTTACCGTTCATTTGCTTTACTCCTTTCAAAAATTCTATAAACTCTCTCGTAATCAAGCACCCAGCGGAATTGGGCACCCTTTCGGGTGGGGCAAATTTTGAACCCCTGTCCGTCCTCATTACAAGTCCGGCATTCGCTTCTTCCGCAATCCTATACCCGCATTCCCAACGGCTTCCCTTACGGTCGGCTTGCCCATATGGGCAGGAATACGGGCTTGACACGTTCCACTTAACCAACAATTATTTGATAGTTTAGGTTCCGCCTTCTACTCCGGCAGTCATAATGTCCGTGTATTCCCACCTTGGAAAGGAATATCCGACTGCACACCTTTTGGTTCAAGCCTGTCAGCTGCTTTGGCTTGTTCAGCCTTAACGAAGCTTACGGCGGTTCAGTTAATTAACCATGCTATCAGAAAGCCTGCACCCTAACCGCATTGCAGCTCGCAGTTTCATCCGCCCCTCACGGTTTGGATTCCAAGTAGGGTTACGTTTATATCCGCTTCCGAACAGTGCCATTACTGGCAGAGCCGGGGATAACGGCTTCATCCAACGGAATGGATGGTTTGGTCGGCATTGCCGCCAAACAGTTAAATTAAGCGACTTCGTGTCGCACCCATGAGTAGCTGTCGAATGTCCCCTCTGTCACATACCGGAATATTTTTACCTTGTCATTCATGTTGCCCTGTCTTAAAATCCGACCTTCCTGCTGTTCAATGTCAGACGGACGCCAAGGCACATCGAGGTGGTGTAACGCAATCAACCTGTCCTGCACGTTAGTTCCAGCTCCCATTTTTGCGGTTGAGCCTAACAAAAAACGAACCTGCCCGCTTCTTACTTTTGCGAACAGCTCCGCTTTCCTTGTTTCCGTATTGGCATTATGGATAAATGCTATCTCATTCTCCGGCACTCCCTTCGCCATGAGCTTATCCCTGATGTCCTCATAGACGTTGAATGTCCCATCTCCCTTCGGTGTTGATAAATCGCAGAAAATTAGCTGCGCCGATTTCTGCTCTTTAGTCTGCTCCCAAATCTCAAACGCCTTCTCCACACAGGTTGTGGCTTTGGAGTTTTCTTCATCCGGGAGCATATCATTGATGAGCCGCTGGTCTAACGCTAACTTTCTTCCGTCATTGGTGATTTTGAGCATATTGTCGATGTTCGGCTGCACTTTCCTGTCCCTGACCGCTTCCGCCCTGTCTGCAAGTGACTGAACCATGTCCTGCTGGTACTCGCTCGGTTTTAGCACGATATTTTCATAATCTGCTTCCGGCACAGGCAGCTTTAACATATCCGGTGTCTGAATGTCTGCGCTCTCTTTAAATAACGCAATCAGTTCCGGAAGGTTGAAAAACTTTGCAAATCTCGTCTTTGCCCTGTATCCAGTCCCCTCCGGCGCAAGTTCTATCGCTGTCTGCGTTTCCCCAAACGATGCCGCCCAACTGTCGAAATGCCCCAACCCTAGACGCTGTAAGGTATTGTACTGGAGATAACGCATATTTGTATAAAGTTCCGTCATGCTATTTGAAATTGGCGTACCCGTTGCGAATGTGATGCCCTTCCCTCCGGTCAGCTCGTCCATATACTGGCACTTGGCAAACATATCCGAAGATTTCTGCGCTTCCGTCTGTGCGATGCCCGCCACGTTCCGCATTTTTGTATAAAGGAACAAATTTTTATAATTGTGACTTTCATCTACAAACAGCCGATCCACGCCCAACTGCTCAAAGGTCACAACATTGTCCTTCCGGCTGGAATCGTTCAGGCGGCTCAACCTTGCAGATAACGATTTTTTCGTCTTTTCCATCTGCTTAATGGAGTAACGCTCGCCATTTTCCGCTTTTAAGGATTCGATAGCCATTTCAATTTCTGTTATCTGCCTTTCAATCATCGCCATCTGCCTTTCGGTGGAAAGCGGGATTTTTTCAAACTGACTGTGACCGATAATCACAGCGTCATAATCACCTGTTGCGATTCTGGAACAGAACTTTTTCCGGTTGGCGGGTTCAAAATCTTTCTTGGTTGCCGCTAAGATATTCGCTCCCGGATACAGGCGCAAAAAGTCACTCGCCCACTGCTCTGTCAGGTGGTTAGGCACAACGAATAAACTCTTTTGGCACAATCCTAATCTTTTATTTTCCATTGCCGCCGCAATCATTTCAAAGGTCTTTCCCGCACCCACGCAATGGGCAAGCAAGGTGTTGTCCCCGTATAACTGATGCGCCACAGCGTTAAGCTGGTGCGGTCTGAGTACAATGTCCGGCGTCATGCCGGGGAATTTTAAGTGCGAACCGTCATATTCCCTCGGTCTGGTGGAATTGAAAAGCTCATTATATTTTGCGCATAAATCCTGCCTGCGCTCCGGATCTCGGAATACCCAGTCCTTAAAGGCTTCCCGGATTGCTTCCTGTTTCTGGCTTGCCAGCGTGGTTTCTTTTTTGTTGAGGACTCTTTTTTCCTTCCCGTCCTCCGTCACAATGTCAAAAATACGGGTGTCACGCAGGTTTAAGGAATCCTCCAGAATCTTATAGGCGTTTGCCCGCCCTGTCCCGTAAGTCATGTTGACAAGGGCATTTCCCCTGTCTGCGTTTTTCCCCTTCACGTTCCACTGCCCGGTCACATTGGAATACAGTACGCCCATTGTGTTACGGTCAAAAAGGTACTCCGGCGTTTCAAAGGTTTCACGCATAAAGTCCTCAATATATTTGGGAGAAATCCATGTTGCGCCGATGCGCACCTCGATTTCTGATGCGTCCAGCTCCTTCGGCTGTACGCTTTCCAGTGAGGATACGTTAATGGCGTATTCCGGGTGGTTTTCCGCAAAGGTTCTCGCCACTGACAGCTTCTCCCGCACGTTCCCGCTTAAATACTCGTCTGCGGTTTCCCATTCCTCTGTGACCGGGTTCTGGAAGATTACCCCGGCAAGCTCCTTCGTAATCTCCTCCACGCTCTTGTCCGCAAGCTCCGACATATAGGCTAAGTCCACGCCCGCTTTCTCACTTAAAGATACCGCCAGTGCTTCACTTGCTGTGTCCACGCTCGTCACAACTTCCTGCTTTTTAATGGTACGTTTGGAGAACATATCCGCCTTGCCGATGAAATTCCCCTCATCGTCCAGATTTTCAAGGGAGCATAACAGGCAGTAGCTGGAATCCTGATTGAACGCCCTCCGGTTGGTCTGTGAGTTCAGCAGACCGAATTTCTTGGAAAAATCATCGTATAACTGGTTTAATTCCGCCTGCTTGTTTAAAATCATATCCTCCGGGTATTCGTCCAACTGGAAGTTTATCAGTTCCTGCGTACAGTCCCGAATCGCCACCATGCCCTTCATGCGCTGTTCTGCCTTTTCCGACACGTCCACAGGCTTCATAATGGAGTTTTCCCGGTAGTACACTTTATCGTCCACAACGGTGTAGCTGTAATTCTTTACCTCCAGATCGGCGGGTATGTTCTCCCTTGCCAGCTCATCATCAATCTCGTTGAAATCCGCCTGCTCGATGCTGCCCTCCACATAAGAGAGCGCATGTTTAAGCTGCGCCGACAGGGGAAGGGAAGTGTCCGGCAGGCAGGCGCTTTCCATGCCATGCGCCCCGGAAACCATCTCCATTTTTCCGAGTACCATTTCCGGGTGGTCTGCGAAATACTGGTTCATCACGATACCGTCTTTTTCCGTCAGATGCACCCAGTCCGGTTCAATATCTAATACCCGGTCACGCTTCTTTAAAAATAAAATATCCGAAGTGACCTCCGTACCCGCATTTTCCTTAAACGCTGTGTTCGGGAGCCTGACCGCCCCCAATAGTTCCGCCCGCTGTGCAAGGTATTTCCGCACTTCCAGGTTTTTCTTATCCATAGTCCCCTTTGAAGTGACAAAGGCAACGATGCCGCCCGGACGCACTTTATCCAAAGTCTTTGCGAAAAAATAATCGTGTATGAGGAAGTTGTGCTTGTCATACTGCCTGTCAGACACTTTATACTGTCCGAAAGGCACATTCCCCACCGCCACGTCAAAAAAGTCGTTGGGATAATTGGTGTTCTCAAATCCTGTGATTTTAATGTCCGCATGGGGATAGAGCTGCTTTGCGATGCGCCCGGTAATCCCGTCAAGCTCCGCCCCGTACAGCCTGCTCCCCGCCATTTCCTCCGGCAGACAGCCATAGAAATTCCCAATGCCTGCGGCGGGATCTAACACATTCCCTCTGGCAAATCCCATTTTCCCCACAGCGTCATAGATTGCCTGAATGATGACCGGGCTTGTGTAGTGGGCATTTAACGTGCTTTCCCTTGCGGAAGCGTATTCCTCCGGGGATAACAGGCTCTTTAATTCCTGATACTCATTCGCCCAGTTCGCTTTGGAAGAATCAAAGGCATCGGCAAGACCGCCCCAACCCACATATTTTGCTAAAATTTCCTGTTCCTCCGGTGTGGCAGTGCGGCGTTCACCTTCAATCTTTTCAAGGGTTCGTATGGCTTCCACGTTCTGCCGGAATTTCTCTTTCGGTGCAAATCCTTTTCTGGTATTCTCCGCTTCATTGAAAGAGATATGGTAATTGACTGCGCCCGTTTTATCAATCTCCGGCTCTTTTTGCGATGCTTTCCCCGGCTCTGGCGTACTGCCCCCGGTCAGCGTTTCCACGTCGCCCATGACCTGCCGGATAAACGAATCGTTTTCTAAGGCGGTTTCGTCTACTAACTGCCCGTCCACAATCCCGGCTTTTTCCAGACCTTCCCGGACAGCCTGTGTGTCAATGTCGGAAAAATCATCTTTTTCAGCAGAATCTTTTGCGCCTGAAACATCTTCCATTCCCGGCTGTTCCGTTTCCTCTGTAACATTTTCCGGCTCTGATGCAATATCTTTTGTTTCTTTCTGCCCTGTTTCCTGTAAATTCTCTGTCTGTAAATTTTCATTGAGCTTATGGCAGAAAATATCCGCTTGCCCCGGTGTTGCAAATGTCGGCACTGTGCCATCGCCTGTTACATAATAATCCTGTGTTTCGCTGTCCCATACCGCATAAGGCTCTGTAAAAGCATCCGAAGTTTCCGTAACCGTAAAGCGTACTGTTTCTTCCTGTTCCGGTTCTTCTGTCCGTTTTTCCGGCTCTGCATCCGGGTGATTTTCCTCCCGGCGTTCCCCTTCCGGCTCTGCTTCAGATACTTCCGCAGCGTGTCCCTCCCTCTGCTGTCCCGGCTCGTTCTCATAACGTGCCGCATACTTCTGTGCCTCCTTCAGCAAGGCATCCATCTCCACCGCTTTTTCCGCATTTCCGCTTAATGACTGCATCAGTACATAATCGGCGGCTTCCAGAAACAGGGTGTCATAAACTGCCCTGCCCTCTAACCTCCTGTCAGCATCCTCTATGGCAACCGCCCCGGTATCCTCGTTCCAGCCGACCACATCTTTCATGGACAGCGCACCGCAGATTTTTACCACTACGGACATTTCCGCAAGCCTTTCAGCCAGTGCTTTCTCACTGTCACTGGATTTATTTTCTGGTTCGGGACTCTGAATATTGTCCCCGGAAATTTCCGCTTCCTGCTCCGGTACAGCCATTTTTTCCGGTTCTCTGTCACGCTCTATATACCGCCTTGCCTGATTGGTGAAACCGTCCAAAACAGCCGGGTGGGAAGTGACAGTATAATCCACTGACTTCCAGTCAACGGAAGGCACAAGACTTTCTGCCCATTCCTTATTGTTGGTGGAAAACCGCTCGTCATGGGATAAACGTGTAATTGTAGTGGCAAGGACAATTTCTACACGCTCTTTCCCGTACTGCCGGATAACGCCCTCTGCGGCATCCCCCGGAAGGGTGTAACCGTCAAATTTCTCCGCAATCGCTTTTTCTATGGCATCTTTACACTCCACCCGGACACCATGCTCCAGCTTTTCCTGCTCCCGGTGCATGGCTTCTTCCGCCTGCTCTTTTTTGTACTGTGCGAATGCTTCCTTCCCCTTCGGCGTAAGGTATTTATCCGCATTGACAAGCTCCCTGATGCGCTTCTCCACCACGTTCCATTTTAAAAGCACTTTTGCGTATGGATCGCCTATCCTGCCTTTTCCCAATTTAATTCCTTTGGAATCGTGCCATTCATCGCTCCGGTCTGAACCGATCAGGGCGGGAGAGCCACCGCCCGTCCCGTATTCATTTTTAAGGAAGGCAATGTTTTCTTTCTTATCATGCCCTTCCATAAAATACTCATAAATGCGGAACTGCCCATGTTGAAAGTTACTGCCGCCCGTCAGACGTTCATCTATCTCATCCTGCGTGATAAAATCCTCATGCAGCACCTCCACGCTGTCCTGTACCGGGTATTCTGTTTTCTCTGTGCTTAAATCCGCAATCTCCGAAAGCAGATGCTCCGGCTTTTTTACATACCTCCACCTGATCTGTTTTTCCCCGGCTTCAATCTGCTCTTTTGCGTGGGAAAGTTCCCCGGCGATGACATCTCTCCCCTCCTGTGTGGATAAAAGCTCGCACAGGATTGTCATGCTCTCCGGGTGGTTGTGGCTTTTAATCGGTATACTCTCTGGCGCTTCCCCGATACCGTCCCAAAAGAAATTGAACAGGTCATTTGACACCCGCTGGCGTTCCACCGCATCCACAAGGAACACTTCATTTGCGCCCATGTAAGAGCCATTCTCCACCATAGAACGGACAACGCCCTCTATTTCCTGCCAGCCCATCACCGCAACCGGGTTTTCCTTTGCGGACATCCCGTAGCCGATGCTCATGCCGGATTCATTGAACCAGACGGAAATGGGATTGCTGCCAAAATCAAAACCTTTCCCGGTAGTACGGTACTCATTTTTCAGAAACTCCGCCATTTCCTCCGGCGTTTTGCCCTGCTGGTACTTGGCGTAAATGCGGCTCCTGCTGTTATCCCGTCCGCCCCCTGTGCGTAAAATGGCTTCAACCTGCTCCTTTGGCAGAGAAAAAGCGGCGGGCATGATATATTTCTCTCCTGCCTGCGCCGCTTCTATTGTGCCGATCTGTTCCTCTATCGTGGGGAATAAACTAAGCTGCTGGTAACTTTGCGTTTCTTTCGGTTCTTCCCACTGCGGTATCTGCCCCTCTTTCAGATATTCGCCCTTTTCCATGTAAAAGGCGATGCTGTCCCTCACAGCTTCCCATGTAATAACTGCTTCTGCTTTCCGATGTGCATATGTTCCGTTCCAAAGCGTCATACCGCTTTCGTCCGCCCTGTATCCGGCTCTTTCTTTCCCCACATAAAACTCTGTGTTTTCCCCATGCCGGTAACTGTTTTTGATGTATTCCGTCTGTTTATCCTTATCCGGCTCAAAAAGCATTACCCCGGCAATATCCGGGCATTTATGCACCATAAATTCATCAAACTGCAAAATCCCCTTTTCAATCTCTGCCCAATGCCTGTTAATGATTTCCTCACCAGACAAAGAAAAACCGGATAATGCGCTTTCTCCATTACCCGGCTCTGTCAGTTCCTTATTTTCTGTTTTTTCAGTTATTTCTTCCTCATTTACAGGCTGTATACCAGCTCTTTCAGTACGATTTCCTCCGCCGAGTGCCTGATGCTGTTCATCTTCTGAACCCAGAGCATCTGGTTCTCCGCCTTGAGTTTTTCCGTCACTCCCTCCTGCTTCATCATCTGCCCGGTCAGCAGTTCCATCCTCTGCTCCGCCTGCTCCTGAATGGTCAGAAGATGCTCTTTCAGCTTCCCTTTCAGCAGAAGCCCGGTGTAAATCCCCTTCTTGTGTTCCTGTAAGTAATTCTTCCTCAGCAGTCCGTATTTCGTGAGCGTCCCCTCCGGCTGCTCGTCCATCTTTAACATCGGTATCATGTAATCCCCGTTCTTCTCGTAGGTCAGATTCATCATTATTTCCCCTTTCCCCGGCATTTCCGGTCTGTGTGGTAGGTTGTACGTCCTTCGTTTCACTTTCACGCTTTAAAGCATTATAGCGTGTGTCAGAGGTATTTGCAAGTCCTTTTTCGGCAAAATTTCTTGATGCTTCCTTTCCGGCGATTTCCCTGTCATACGCCCCGATTGCTTTGCCAATCTCCATAAGCACAGGCTTGGATAAATCGGATATGCTGTCACCGATATGTGACAGAGTTTCTATTGTATTAAACTCATGGATATAGGGGAACTGGATTTCCTCTGCCAGCTCCGCATCTTCCATGCCGCACCGCTTTAAGACGGTGTAGGCGATGCTGTCCGCCAGCGTTTCCCGGACACGAACAGCAATATTCAGTTCGTCCAGTTCCTCCAGAAAACTTCCCTCTTTCAGATATTCCATATCCGAAGCAAGCTCCCCATAACAGTCCTGTGCAATCCGGGAAACAATCTCCCTGATCCTGTCCGTAAACCCGGCTTCCTTATTGGTATCCCCGTAAATCCCTTCCAGACGGTTCAGAACCGCTTCCTGATGTTCCTCCCGCATCTCCCAAAGCTGAGGAAAACGCCCGATGCGCCTTGCCTTATGCACGTCCGATATGTCAAAGACGTACCGCAGTCCGGTGTAGGGACTCCCTTCTTCATCAAGAAGTGCAATCCCCTTTGCGCCCTTATTCACCCAACAGTGCATTTTTTCATTCCATATCTCTATGGAAGCGCAGGCTGTGGCGTCCGGTCTTTGGGCATAGATAAGGAGCTGGTCTTTGAACGGGTATTTGTAGAGCCTTGAAGCTGTGTTCAGATATTTCTTCCAGCTTTCTTCATTTCTCGTCACCCTCTTTGATGTTTCTTCGGAGAGTGCGGAAATTACGTCATATTTTCTCATGGCAATCCTCCATTTCCTGTTTATTGTTTTTGGGCAATAAAAAAGGCGGCTATGGTTCGTTCATAAGCCATTGCCACCAGTGACGGTAAACTTTATTCAATTTTTGTATGCTCCTTTCTGTTTATGAAAATGGCGAAGTTTCCTTCGCCATTTCTGAATACAGATCTATTACTTTTCTTTTCTAACCCCTTTAAAAGGTGTATTGTCAGATGTTTTTACATCCATAAATTTTCCTGTTTGTGTATCACGTTTTGTCCACAATCCAGTGACCGGATTAAAAACTTGCGTTCTTCCTTTCACTGCTCCCACTCTAGCATTATCGCCTATTGGTTTGTTAGTTGCCATAATAACCTCCTATTTTACTCTAACTGTCTGTGTTTTTGTTCTGGTTACTCCACCGCTACTAACAGAAGTTTTTACTCTTACACTTCTATTAGAGATCGGCTTTGCAGTCACATTTACTCTAACTGTCTTTTTCATTTCAAAACCATACCTTTCTCAGTTGGAATTTTTATCTTGAAATAGAAGCCTATTTTCGCTATAATCTATTTGGATCATCAAGATTCGGAATACCAACTGCGTATCCGATGATAAGCGGTGTTGCTCTGCAAAGCAATGCCGCTTTTATTATTCATGATTCATTTTTTAAATGAATTATGGATATAACTTCATTATAAGTGGGAAATAATACACTTTCTTCCTCTATATCTTTATCATCCGCATTAGAAAACCATACATAGCCCGGTTCTTGGATTGTTTTTACTTGAAACAATTGCATATCAAATAATTCGTCAGCACCTGATAGCTCACTAACTTTCTTCCTGTTAATAAATAGCGGAAAATCCTCTGTTGATTTAAACCACTTAACACATCTGTTAACGCTACAAATTGCAATACAATCTTCACTCGCCAAGTCAATACACCTATTTAATGCTGCTTGAAAAGAAACATCAAATAAATTTGCTAACCCAGATACTATAGTATAATTTATTCTTCCTGAAAAAAAATTTTTAAATTCCTCTGTTGGCATCAAAAGCTCTGCTGCAAATATATTAGCTTCTTTTTCCCTTGGAGTATAATCATTTTTAAAATCCATTTCTTTTATATCACATCCAAACATTAATTCTGAATGCCATGGAATATAAAAATGACCTAATTCATGTGCGATTGTAAATTTTTTTCTATTAGCATTAAGTGACTCTTTTAAAACAATATAACTACTTCCATCTTCACATTTCAAATATGCATCCGCCTTTATAGGTGCCTCTACAATATCAATCCCCAATTGTTTACATATACTATATACATCTGTTACTATCTGGGGAGAAAAAAAATGCTTCATTTCTTTTGCTAAAAGTTGAATTTTATTCATGAGTATTTCGCTTCTTTCGAATTCCACTTAAAATAGAACTATCTTCTTCATAACTTTGAGTTGATGTGTTTCGAGCAGCAATCGCATGTTGCGGTTGAATTAAACTCTCAATATTTTTTCTTAAAAACCTCCATTCTCTGCCAAATTTAGTTCCCTTTAAACGTCCACTTTTAATCATATTATATACGGTTTGTGTGGAAACCCTTAATAAATCTGCTGTTTCTTCTACATTCAAATAGTCAGGTCTTTCACTTTCTGGACGCTCCGCAAAACCTCTTGATATATCTTCTATCATTTTTACTTCTTCTGCCCGTAAAGAAATTGCTCCACATTCTTCACATACAAATGCCTTTACTCCCTTTATTTCTAATTCATATTCGCCCCATCCAGAAGTAATCGCTATTTCCCTCTCTATCATATTTCCATGGCATTTATAACATATTTTATTCATTTATTTATAAGTACAGCCCCTACTGGTGTATAGAGGCTGTACTAACCTCCTTTCAATATAAGTCAAGTATCATTTAATTCGCTCTATTCCATCTCCTTTTTTCTTCCATTTCGTGAAATCCGTTTGGCAAACAGTTATAACTAAATGATCCATTGATGCCACTGTCACAACAACGTAAAAACTATTTTCATGACCATTATAAAATACCATTCTTGGATCCTCATTGTTATATCCGCTTTGCTGTTCTACTAGGATGCCATTTTTTATACAATCTACAACTTGACTTTGTGAAATTTTAAGTTTCCTCATTTTTTCATATGCATGATCAGAAAAGAACAGAAATCCTCTTTCACATGCACTTCTTACAAATATCTCTTCTTTACTCATTCATTTCACACCCCTCCTTTATGGAATATGTTATGGTTATTTTATTCTATCTTACAATATTTGTCAATAGTTTTTATAAAATAACATAAATTAGTATAAATAAGATGCTATGTGAAATCACAGACGTATTTGAACCACAAATACTATAACCTACTATTTTGTAAAATCTTAATCATAAAAACCATGTTCCTCAATACCTTTTTCCAGAATGGTATGTATCAGTTCCTCCAGCTCCACACCGTTTATCTCGCTGACCACGATCAGCTTTGCAAGGGTATCTTTCTGTACGGATATGGCATACTGTTCCTCATCGGCACGAAGCTCATGGACGCAGATACCAAGCCCGTCCGCAATCCTGCACACCACACCAAGCTCCGGCTCCCTGATGCCCGCCAGAATATCCATGATTGTCCTCTCCGGCACTCCCGACATTCTGGAAAGCTCCATAATGCTGATTTCTTCCTCTTTCATCACGTTTAATAACTTATCCCCGGTTGTAAACATCTTTCTTCCTCCCTTATTTTTTCTTCCCGCCAGAAGATTTCTTTTTCGGAAACTCCATGACAAACTTAAACTGTACCCCGCTTTTTTCTGCCCCGTCTTTGGTGTAATGGTATTCTTCCGTCCCACTCGGAATAATGTAGGCATCATAGGGCTTGCCTGCCTTGCTCTTTAACCCTTTTAACAGGATTTTCTTCCCGGCAAGCATATCCTTCACCTGTGCATCGGTAAGGGCAGCTCCCATTACCCGGCTCACGTTCATACCGCATTTTTTCACGCAGTAAGCGCCGAATTTTCCTTTTACCACCTGACCGCCGCAGTTCGGGCATACCCCAAGAGCCGCCTGTTCCTGTGCGAACATCTTTTTCTGTTCGTCACTGACTTCATGGTAAGTGTGTATCAGTTCCGACACCATGTTTTCAATGTCCGCCATGAAGTCCTCCATAGGAAGCTCCCCTTTCGCTACCAGTGTCAGGGCATTTTCCCAATCGGCGGTAAGTTTCGGGGACTTCACCACATCCGGCAGCACCGTAATCAGCTTCATTCCGTCCTCTGTTGGTATGATCTGCTTCTTTTCACGCTTCACAAACCCGTCCCTGACTAACTTCTCAATGATGTCCGCCCTTGTTGCAGGCGTACCCAAGCCTTTCCGTTCCACGTCATCACCCATATCTTCCGCCCCGGCACGTTCCATTGCCGACAATAATAAATCTTCTGATAAACGTTATCAAGTGTAGATGTGGATTACTTTTGACTTTTTTCAAGACATTCATTGATAATCAGCTTTTGCACTCTGTCCTTAAAGGTTTTGTCAGTATCTTTACTGAAATGTACCTTGACGGTGTAAGTGGTGTTCCCCAACTTTCGCTTGAAACTGTGGGGCTGTTGCTCGTTTTTGGTTTCTGCCATATTCTCTGCTCCTTTACATAAAAATAGAGCGCATAGACTGGTTTCTATACGCTCTGACGCTGTGTTATATTCCTTATTCAGTTGTGATTGTGGTAATGGTTGTTTCGACAAACTGGAAGTTACAAATTAACCATCTATTGAAAAATACTTTAAATCTTGAAATTCGTCATCCATAAATTCAAAAGTAAATATATGTATATCATCAAATGACTGTTCTAAATAATTGACCTGCCCATTGTCATAGTTAATAACAGGCTTTCCCAACTTCTCTTTAATTTTATCCGTACTGAAATCTCCAAAAGTTGCTGTGATATCGGGCATCATAAATTCTATAATAGAATCTAATTGTGCATTATATTTTTCAGATATCGCTTTTACCTGTTCCATGTAATCTTCCCCAGGTTCTTCATCCCAAGCAAAAATCAGTCCATGGTACTCAAATACAAACTGCTCCAATTCTTCATCAAACTTCATTATCGTTTCCTCCGTCAATCCCGATTTGTACCTTTAACAGAATACCACAATCACACCCATATTTCTATCAAATCTTCATTAAATTTCTTCCTCCCTCTGCTTAGCCTTGCTTTGTTGTCTGTTATGCTGTCGGCTCTCATTCTGAAGCTCCCTCTCAAGGTTCTTCTTGTTATAGCCGATTACCTCCGCATAAGCTAATTCTGTTGCGGTCTTGGTCTGCTCCTTGCCGATACTGTCATACTCGGCTTGCAATGACTGTATCTCGGCTTTCCACTGTTTCGGCGTTATCTTCTCGCCGTTCTGTAAAAGGCTCTGCATACGCTCCTTTAATTCCGGGTACTTCGACAAGCTGTCCTTATGCTCCTTATCGTATTTCATCTTCGCAAGCCCCTTTAATGACTGGCTCTCTTTATACTCGGCTTGTATCGGCGCATAGAGGGCATATATTTTTGACAGTTCCTTTAATCGGTTCAATTTCTGCCCCTTTGAAAGATGTACCGTTTCCAACTGCTGATATTTCTGTTCCCTGTCCTCTGTGAATTTCGCAAGGCTCTCAAAGCTGTCTATCTTCCTCGTTGTGACAAACTTCTCCGCATTGTCGGCTGACTGCAAGGCTGTCCTGTCAGTCATTTTTCTTAGGTGCTTTCCGCTGACAATCGGCAAATCAAGCCTGCCTTTCCGTCCCCTCACCTTCGCAATCATTTCCATGACTTCATTCATCACGCTGACCGCCGCATTTTTAATTTTGGCATACTGTGCGCTGTGTACTTCCTGCTTGGCAAGCATAAGCATTTCTTTTGCCTGTTCCAACTCCTTATTATGCTTGATGATTTCCCGGTTGATATTGCCCCTCTCGGTCTGTATGCCTTTGCGTTCTAAAGCGTTGGCAACCGCCCCGATATGAATGGTCGGCTCTTTATCTATCCCCTGTTCTTTAAAAGAGCGGTGTTCCCAATGAAGTGCAATCCCCAACCGCTCGTTGGCGGCGTTGATTGTGTCGGCTAAATCCTTCCGCCACTTTTTTGCGTTCTCCTGACTGCTCCAGTCTGTGCTGTCGGCGGTGTGGCATTTCCACTGTTTCCTGTTCCGCTTGTCAACTTTCTGCTGACCTGTCTTTTTATCAATCACTGGTATCTTTTCGCCGTTTTCGTCAAGGTCATAGATTTTCTTCTGTTTCGCTCCCCATTCCCCTTTTTCTGTAAGAGGGCGCATGGTAAGCAGTACATGGATATGAAGATTGCGCTGTCCTTTATCGTTCTCGCTGTCATGGATTGCCCAGTCCGCACACATTCCCTTGTCAACAAAATTCCTCTGGACGTAATCCCTCACAACTTCCTCCGCAAGCTCATAACTCCATTCATTGGGGAGTGACGCTTTTAACATCCTCGCAAGCTGTGCATCCTGCCTTTTCTCCGCCAGTTCGACGGCGTTCCATAAAGCCGCCCTGTCTGCATACTCTCTGGGCGCATTGGGCGGGAGGAGGATTTCGCTGTGGACTAAATCCTCATGGTATTTGGGGCGGTAGGTCTGCCCGTCAAACTCATTAAGAAGGACGCTCCTGCTGACATAAGAAGCCTTTTCAACTGCCGACTGCCCCTTGCTCCGCCTGACTATGGAGAAACGTGTGCTTGCCTGTTTCGTGATATTATCCATACGCAACACCTACATTATGCTGATAGTGTGTCGGGGCGCATGGATAGACTTTGTGGGCAGATAAAAGCCGCTTTTTGGCTTTTGTCTGAACGCAAAGTACACTAGGGGGTAGGGGCGGCTCTTTCGCCCCGATGGGGGATTGTAGCTCCCCCATGTGTGCCCGCCTTTGGCGCACCGCCCTCTGCAAGAGTCCATGCAAGTGAAACTTGCCCCTCGGAGAGCGCACATACCACCTCTGGTGGTATATCTGTGCGCACCCTGTAAACAGGGTGAATATATTACCTTGGCTTTCCGATGTTTTCGCCTTTATCATTCCGTACCGCCCTCGCTTTCATTCCCGGCATTGGCAAGCGTGGATTGTGGAGAAGCGGTTTCCCGGCTCTCCGATTTGATTTTAGAGATAATCTGCTGACACTCCCTTGTCTGCAAGGCAACTGATAAGATGCGGTTTAGCTCCGCTTCATCATAGCTGTAGCACTCCGGGAAATACTTCACGATAATGCCGCCCATGATATATTTGTGGTGGTTCTCGGCTTTGCGTTTCTTCTCGCTCTGCTTTTTCTTTTCGTTGGCGACACGTTGTTTCGCCTGTTCCAATGCCTGCAATGCCTTTTCTAAGTTCCTGCTTGCTTCGTTCCTGCTCTCAATCATTCCTGATACCTTGTCCTTTCTGTGCTGTGTTAGTGGTTGCTGAAAATAAAAAAAGGTAGCCGCTTTTCCGTCAGGATAAACCGCTACCATAGGTATACGATATTCAGTTTTTATATTATTTTACTGCTGATGTGCGATTTGCCTGATTTCAGTCATAAGCCTTATCCCGTCTTTCATCCCTAACCGGTAGGCAACTGCCCCGTAAACCGCCCCGCATTGGTTGTCAGCTGAAATTGCCCGGTCGATGGTCAGCCGCTGTGCCTTATCCAGTCCTAGCTTCTTCAACTCATCAAACACAATATCCTGCTGTTTTACTGCATCCCGGTATTCCCGGTCTTTTCTAAGTACCCTGTCAATATCCCTTCCCATTCTCTGTGATGCGATTCTGTCCAGTAATTTTCCTCGTTTCATTCCTCTCTCCTTGCTATTGATTTTACAGACCGCCACTGCTCTTTTCTTTAAAGCATTGACGCTTTTCCATGAGTTCCGCTTTCTTCTCGCCGGAAAGCCTGCTAAATACATCATCATAGTTAACATCCCTTATGCCCATTTCCCTCGCCAGTATGATAAGCTGTGAATGAAGCCATTCCTCCCATAAGTCCTCAAACAATGCCCCGCTGTCCGTAAATGTCACGGCATCCTCAAATCCTGTTGGGTATGTATAGTATTGCAACTTTACGAAGCCGAACTTCCCGGCATCCACTACAACTATCTCGTCCTGTTCAAGTTCTGTAAATGCGTCTGCCACTTTCCGGCATTTCCTACGTTCATCCTCTGTAATGTATGTCTGGTCTGCCGGGGAATTTTTTACTGTACACATTCCCTTGTCTGCCCTCCTTTATTTTCCGATTTGGATATGCCCCCGCTCTTTTTCACGAAATAATCCCTTTTTTCCATGAGTTCTTTTTTCTTTTCTTCCGGCAGACGCTCAAATATTTCATCATAGTCAAGCTCCGCAAGCGGCGTACCTAACACGGGGGTTAAAATCTCATATTCATACCATATCCGCCAGAGTTCTTCAAACAGTTCCGCACTGTCTGAAAACACCTCGGCAGAATCGAAGCCTTCCCCTTCATCGAACCATTGCAAGCGGACAAATCCAAACCTCCCGGCATCCGCAACCATTACATCCGTCATTTCATAAAGTTCTGTAAATGCATCCGCCACTTTCCGGCACTTCACATATTCATCCTCCGTAATATAAATCCGTCCTGCCGGGGCATTTCCCGTACCCGATTTCAGTTCCATTTAATCGCTCCTTTCTCCATTCCTTCAATCACGTTTTCAAGGAAGTCCAGTTTTGCTTCTATCTCTGCCTTATGTACGGCGGCAACGGCAAACTGTAGGATGTCTTTTTCTCCCCAACCGTTTACCTTGCCGAACCGCTTCGCCAATGCCGCCAGACGTTCCTCCTGGCTGTCCTCCACTATAAATGTTAGTTCAAAGAACTTCATTTCACAAGTTCTCCTCTCTGGAAAGCTCCACTCCGCTCATCTCCCTAAAATAATCCCGTCTTGCCATGATTTCTTCCTGTTTCTCTTTAGGCAGACGCTTATATATTTCTTTATAATCCAAATCCACAAGCGGCGTACCCAGAACCGTTGTCAGCAACTGGTCATACATCCAGTCAAACCATAAATCGTTAAATAATGATTCACTGTTTCTGTAAGTCACTGCCGTATCAAATCCAACAGGCAGCTTGTAATACTGCAACTTCACAAAACCATACTTTCCGGCATCAATAACGGCAATGTCCGTCCTCTCATATAATTCTTCAAAGGCTTCTGCAACTTTTTGGCATTTCTTCCGTTCTTCATCCGTAATGTAGCTTCCCTTTCCCATGCCCCCTTCTCCTTTCATTTGTATAACTTCCTATATTTGTTAGATTATATTTGTTTGGTTATCCATAACATATTATAACTGATTTTACAGTAATAAAAAAGATATAATATACCTAACATATGTAAGGAGGTGTCTATATTGAACGGAACACGGGGTACTATCGAAATTCACCTGAAGGAATTACTCGAAGAAGCAGGGCTGAGCAAAAACAAGTTTTGCCAAAGAGCAGAATTGCAACGTTCACAACTTAATGGTTATCTCAACAACACGATTACCAGATTAGACATTGATGTGCTGATAAGGATATGTGATACTCTGGACTGCTCCATTTCAGACTTGCTTGAATATAAACCCGGTTAAAGGAACAATGCCCCGCAAAGAGTATTGTTCTTTTATTTTGCAACAATCCCCCCTATCGCAGTAATAAATTCTTCGGGAGAGGGGATTGTATCTTCTCCGAAAATATCGTTCCATTTCCCCCTTGTTTCTCTGTTGTTGTAACCTTCCACGATTGCCTTGCTCATTTCTTCCCTGACTTCGCTTACCCTGATTCCTTCCCTTTTGGCTATCTTTGCAATAACCCTTCTCGCAATTTTTCTGTTCATTTTTTCTCCTTTCTTGTGTAACTTCTTATAGTTATCTTTCTACCTATAAATTCTATGGTAAGCACTACATATAAGTCAACGTAATTCCGCCGCAAGTTTTGATATTATTCGACATGGTATGTGTTCTTCTCTTTCTTATGGCTGTTATCAGTGGAATTTATCTGTGTCATTCTCACTCTTGCCCGCTCCCTTTGTTCTGCGCTTACCGCCCTCGGCTTCCGGTAACTGACGTATGATTTCGGGAAGGAATAGGTTCTCGACACTTCATCCTGATTTGTCAGGCTATATGTGCCGGGGAAGTCAGCAACAAGCGCATCCAGTTTCCGCATGACCGCCTTATCCCTTGTATACAATGTGGCGGTCTGTTCCCCCGCATTATAATTAACAATCGTTTCCTGTTCGTACCGTGTCAGGTTCATAACTCAATCCCCGCCTTTCTTTTCTGCTGTTTTCTTTCGGTAACTATCGGTTTTTTCTGCTGTTCCTTCGCCCTGGCTAACCTCGCCTTTATGGAATGGTCACGCTCGGTCAGTTTCCGTCTTTTGGTGGTGGCTATTAGTTCCATACAGCTTTCTTCTGACAGGGAATTTAATTTCTTCAAAGTGGTGCTTACAATCTGCTTTGTATTGCTGTCCTTTACTTGCGGAAGAATAGCTGATAAACTGGCACACGTTTCCGCTTTGCTCTGCTCGCCAAACTGATAGATTAAGTTGATTTCATCAGCGTTAAAAGGTATCTGAAAATTTGCGCCCTCACATAAACGCTCCACACCCACGCATTTAGGAATATTTCTTGTCAGTTCGTAATTATCCCTTGCTGTAATTGTTCCATGCCTGTCAGTCTGCCTTACCTCAACTTCACACTGGCTTTTCTGCTCTAACACAAGCCACTGGAATTTGTCGCTTTCTTTGGTGAATACAGTCTGATGCGCATTGGAGTGCGTCTTACTGCGGATATATTTATTTGCGGTGCTGTAATAGTCTACAATCTGCTGTTCCTGTTTTCTGTTCATGGTCTGCCCTCCCTGTGGTAGTACATCTATGGTTAGATGTATAAGTATTGATTGATATGATTGATTGATAACTAACATATATTCTCTTTCTCTCTGTCTTTTACTTTTCTTTGGTTCTTTCTTTTGCTTTTCTATCTCTCTTTCTCTTGCCTTGTCTGTCATGGAATGATGCGCCGCACAAAAGCATCCGTATTTTGGTGCTGATTAGAGATTTTTCGCCCGTTAATTATTGAGCGCTTAAATTGTGCAATATCATAGATGAATATTTCCTTGCCCGTTGCAATTAAGGTTCTTTTTTCACGATAATTACTGTACAAAAAAAGCTATAACATTGCTGTCATAGCCTTTTTATTGTGCAAGTCACTTGCTCTGTTAAATTGCCTTGTTCCGTTCCCGGCGTATTTCTTCCCGTTTCCTCGCCATATACTTACGGTTGCACGCCCGTTTTTTCTCCAACCGTATACGTTCTTTTTCCTGCTGTGCCTTTTCTTCCTCGGTCAGTTCGATTTCCTCATGGGGTATCTCGATTTTGCCGATATAATTTAAGAATATCTCCACTTCCTGCGTCCGTCCTGCGCCTATGCCCTCGGCTTTATGGACTACGATTTTTGAAACAAACTCGTTAATCATGGCGGGGGTGAGTTCTTCAAAATCGGTATACTTTTTCGCAAGTTCCATAAACAAGTCTGCGTTCTCTTTGTCGGTATTGATTTCTTCCAGTTCCGCATTGTCTGTTTCAAGGCTGTTTTCCAGTTCCGCAAGTTCGGTTTCATAATCGTTCAGCATTGCGTCAAAACGCTTGTCGCTTAATTTTCCGCTGATGTTGTCCTCATAAAGTTTCTTTATCAGACGGTTCACTTCTCCGTACCGCTTTTCATTCTTCTTTATCCGCTGTCTGACAGTCTTTCCTGCGTCTGCTTTACGGGAAGATGACAGTTTGCAGATAATCCCCTTAAACTCGCCCTCGTTGGCTACCGCATAATTGCATGTTTCCTTTATCGTTTCAAGGACAAGCGCATTGACCGCCTTTGTCTGTATGCTGTGTGAGGAACACTGCTGTCTGTATTTCTGCCTGCCTAAGTTGTAGTTAGAGCAGTTGTAATCATCTTCGGGCGCAATCCAGCGTCCTTTGCCTTTGGTGTAGATGTCTTTCCTGTACCTCGCTGTCCTGTGGCGGTGGTTATACATCTTCGCCCCGCAATCCGCACAAAACATTTTACCTGTCAATGGGTTTGCCTCCCCTAAAATATCCGGTCTGCGGACTGTCTTTCGGAGTTCCTGCGCCATGTTCCATGTTTCCTCGTCAACAATCGGCTCTTGGGTGTTCTTGAAGATTACAAGTTCTTCTTTTGGGGTTTTCTTCGCCCTCTTGTCCTTGTAGCTTTCCTTATAGGTGCGGAAGTTTACCGTATGCCCCATGTATTCGGGTTTGGAGAGGATAGCGGCAACCGTATTCCCACGCCACATATAAGGGTTTTCCGTGTCATAGGTGGTACTGTGTGTTCCTAATCCCCGTTGCCCCATGTAGTAGGACGGTCTTTCTATTTTTTCGTCATGGAGTATCCTTGCTATATCATATGGCCCTTTTCCTGCAATGCACAAGCGGAATATCCTGCGGACAACTTCGGCTGCGGGTTCATCAATTACCCAATGTGTGCTGTCAAGCGTGTCTTTTTTGTAACCGTAAAGGCAGTGGTTTGATGTGTGGGTTTTCCCCGTCATTCCCCTTGCCCGTAATACGGTGGTAATCTTCCTGCTCGTGTCACGCACATACCACTCGTTCATGATGTTAAGGAATGGCGCAAACTCCGCACTTTCCCTTTTTTCGCTGTCTACTCCGTTTGAGATTGCTATAAAATGCACTCCCTTTTCCCGGAACATTACTTCGGTATAAAATCCAACCTGCAAGTAGTCACGCCCCACTCGGCTCATGTCCTTTACAATCACTGTGCCAATTTTTCCCTGTTCCACATCTTCAATCAGACGTTTCCAGTTCGGGCGGTCAAAACTTGCCCCGCTCCAACCATCATCAGTGTAGTGTGAGATATTGGCGTAACCGTTCTTTTCCGCATAATCCTCTAGTATTTTCTTCTGGTTTGTGATACTATTACTTTCGCCATTCAGTTCATCATCTTTTGACAATCTCTCATAAAGTGCTGTGATTTTTAAGCTGTCTTTGTTCTTCATTCTATCCTGCTCCTTTCTTTCGGGGTGCTTTCCACGCCCCACACTGACAGCATAGCACATCCGTAAAATGCTTCGGCGGGGAAGTGAAATGCTCGCTGACTTTCGTCTGCACACCGTCAAATGCCTGTCCCTCTGACAGTTCCGGCAGCTTCTTTTCCTCTTTTTCCTCCTCCTGATTCCCGGAGATTTTAAAGGAACGCTTAAAGGCATCCTCAAAGGACTTCCACCCGTTATGCGTGACGGACTTCCCGGAAACCGCAAAAATATGTCCGCCGCAGGAAAATTCCGCTTTGACTGTTTCATACAGATGTTTTTCCCCGGTAGCGCATAACAGGCGGTTCGCAACCAAAGACAGGATTTTACGCTCCGTTTCCGGCAGTGCCGTAAGGTCAGCTTTCGCTATCTCCATTGTGGGGATAATGGCGTGGTGGTCTGTCACTTTTTTACTGTTCAGAATCCGCTTTATGTCCGGTCTGGAAGCCTTGCTTTCCTCAAACATCAGGGAACTGTACACCGCTCCAATCACGCCCTGTGCGGTTTGCCCCATGTCATCGGATAAGAACTGGCTGTCCGTCCTCGGATATGTGGCTAACTTTTTCTCGTAAAGGCTCTGCGTGTACTCTAAGGTCTGCTTTGCGGTAAATCCAAACAAGCGGTTCGCATCCCTCTGGAGCGTGGTGAGGTCATAGAGCTTCGGCGGCATGACCGTTTTTTCCTCTTTCACAACAGACGTGGTGAGAGCCTGCCCGTCCCGGCAAGCCCCCGCAATCTCATCCGCTTTATTCTTATCATCAATACGCCCGGTGGCGGCATCCAGCCCGTCCATCAGGATATGCGCCATATAATATTTTTCCTTCTGGAAATTCATAATCTTTGCTTCCCGGTCTACTAACATCGCAAGGGTGGGTGTCTGCACCCGCCCCACCTTTAACACTTTTCCGCCATACAAAACCGTAAACAGCCTTGTACCGTTGATGCCCACAAGCCAGTCCGCTTCCTGCCTGCACAGTGCGGAATGGTACAGGTTTTCATAATCGCTCCCCGGCTGTAAATTCTCAAACCCTTCACGAATGGCGCTTTCCTCCATTGAGGAAATCCACAGACGTTTGATCGGCTTGTCACAGCCTGCCATTTCATACACAAGGCGGAAGATAAGCTCTCCCTCCCGTCCGGCATCAGTGGCACAGATTGTAGCCGACACATCCTGCCTGTGCATCAACTGATAAAGCACGTCATACTGCGCTTTCGTGTCCGGCTTCACCTCATACTGCCATGTTTCCGGCTTAACGGGCAGGCTCTCATACGTCCATTTCTTCCACTGCTCCCCGTAGCTTTCCGGCTGTGCCAGCTCCACCAGATGCCCCACGCACCAGCTCACAACATAACCGTTCCCCTCCATATATCCGTCACTGATTTCCGTTGCGCCGATTACCTCCGCAATGCTCCTTGCTACGCTCGGTTTTTCCGCTATGACTAACTGCATTTATTCGTCCTCCCCTTCCTTATCTTCAAAAAAATCATCCTCATTATCCTCGTTTTCCTCGTCATCATCGTATTCTTCTTCCTCGTCCTCCTCATCGTCCTCGTCAAGAAATTCCTCTTTCTTTTTCTTGGCTACCTTGAAATAATAGCCGCCGCCAATCGCTGCAACCGCCACAATCCCAAGAATGATATAGGTTGCCGCCGGGTTTTCCCCTGTTTTCTCCGGCTCCGGTTCGGGTTCTTCGGTATTTTCCTCCCCGTCCTCTGCCGCTTCTTCCGCAGGTTCTTCTTCCGTTTCCTGTTCCCCGTTATTGTTGGGAAGTGCGCCCTCCGTCACAGGGATTGCGGATTCCAGTGCGGCGGAATTTTGCGGTAAGGTATCGCTGTTGTCCGCTGTCACGTTCAGCAGGTCATTTTCCGTAACTTCTGTCAGGAAGTAAACCACTTCTTCCTCCCCGTCCCGGTCAATGATAAGGTAGAACACTTTTTCCGATGCGGTCTGGATTGTATAAAATTCCTTCCCCGTTTCGCTTTTCTCCTTTTCCCCGGATTCCTCTTTCTTCTCCGATGCCGCCGCTTCCACCATTGCCTGCTTTTTCTGCTCTGCAAGGCTGTTTCCAGAAACGGTGTTCCCGTCACTGTCCGTTTTGGTATGCTCCGTCACCTGTGCGGTAGCGGAGGAAGGCTTGGTTGCCTGCGCGTTCACCGGGAGCTGCTCTGCCGGGTTCTTCTCATTCCCGTCCGCTTTTTCCGGATCGGTATAATATGGGTTCGCTGTCTTATAAACCTCTGACATATTCCCGGCATTGTCCATTGCGGAAATGGTGAAATACTGGTAGCCAGCGTCAAACTGCTGCAGGCGGATATTTAAGACACCGTTTGTAAGCTCCTTAAACTCATACCCGTTCACATACACCGCCTTGATGCCGGAATCCGTATCATGCGCCTGTACGGAGAGCAGCCCGTTACTGACCGCAGCGTTTAAAGTAGGCTTCGTGAAGTCAAAGCACTTGATATAGCGGTTTTTCTCATAGGTCTTTCCCCTCTGGTCTGTCACAAGCACATAGACGGTGGCATTTTCTGAAATCTCCATATACATATCCTCTGTGATGTCCGTCCAGCTCCCATTCTGCGCCACTTTCGCCTGCACCGTCTTTATAGAGAAGTTGCCGGAATGTGCCACGTCCTCAACGGAAATATGTACCTTCGTGGTGTCATTGTGCCAGCCGGAGGGAGTGGAGATTGTAATTTTTACATTCGGGTTCACATATTCGCATAAGCTGTAATCCCCCTTGCAGACCTCGCAATCTTTATCAGCGGAATACTGTGTGCATTTTTCTTTACAGGTACATTCCGGTTCCGGGACTTCATTCCCGGATACCGTTCCGTTTTCCGTTTCTTCCTCACTCTCACCGGATTCTGTTTCCCCTTCATTCCCGCCGGACTCGGTTTCTGTTTCCCCGGTTTCCTTATTTTCCTCTGTTTCCGCTTCGGTACTGCCTTCCTCTGACGCTCCGCTTTCCTCCGCATAGGCATCTACCGTATTCCTGCTGTTCGCCATAAACGCCCCTACGGGCATACAGAACAATAATGCTGACAAGAGCAGCGACACCGCCGCCCTAACTGATAACTTTTTCTTCATTTCCTGCCATCTCCTTTGCGTTTTCTTTTTCTTCCAATAACTTCAAAATCTCGTCCTCGCTGAATTTGATGAGTAATTGCAGCTTCTCGGACGAGATTTTATGCTTTTCGATAATATCCATTTTTTCGGCTCTTTCCGCCATGCGCTTCTGTTCTTCCAAATCCTTCTTTTTTGCCTGTAAGGATTCAAGCTGCGCATCCACTTTGGAAAGTGCCTTTTCAATGCGCTCCTTTGTCATAAATTCCTCACTTCCTGTTGTTTTTCCGTTTTTCCCACCCGGTTGGATCAAAATCATTAAAATCTAACACCGCCCTGAAAAGCCATTTGTTATTTACCCATCTTTGTAATTTCCTTGTAACGGGTGGCGCAGTTGGCTTTTCATATACCATTACATAGGGATCAAATCCCATATCCCGCAGAGTGTATATCCTATACAAGTCCTGTTCGTGGCTGCTGTTATAGTTTGTCAGCACATACACCCGCCTTTTCCGATAATCTTTCACAGTTGTAAGTTCTGAAAACCTTTTGAAATACCCTGTCAGGTCATCTTCCGGATTATCCCAAGCAAAGTGCAGCATTTTTGTTTTCACTTTGTTCAGCATCTCCACTTTCTCAGGAGTAATCAGACGCACATCAAGTCCCTGCGTAAAATCCACCATTGCGCCGCTTTGTGCGAGCTGCTGTAATAACCGTTCCCAATCCGGGCAGGCTAACAAATTCGCATCAAGCAGCTTTATTTCTTTTTCCCCACGCCAGAACTCGGCAAGGTCAGCGACCGCAACCGTCCTGCGCCCCTCTTTTTCCCCTACAATGCAGAAACCGCATCCACGAGGACACCCTCTTGACAGAAAACCATATGCAGTTCCTTCAAATTTCGGGTATAATGCGTAGTCCGGATATGTATGTTCCACTTCCTCCGGCAGACAATTATTAAGCCCATACCCTGTACCGCCCCTTATAATGCAGTCAGCATGAATTGTACCGGAGTAATCTTTAGAATAGCTGTCCGTAAACACCCGGCTCATATATACAAGGTCATAATGTTTTCGCCCGTCATACCATTCCAATGTATCACCCCTTGCCTTATGGTAAGCAGACAGCTTCATAAGGCACAAATTGGGGAAGTTGTGGCTGTCCACATCAATCAATCCGATTTTGATAATATCACGCTCCCTTCTATTTATGAAATTGCTCTATCATAAGTTTGTGTTGTTATTGAAGGCGACCAAATGCGTAGAAATGGCTCTGCCAGTAGGACGAGTTGATGCTTGCGTAACTGATCGGATCTCCGCAGTGGATCATTGTCCCGTTGCCGCAGTAAATCCCCACATGGCTCACCGCCCCGGCAGAATTGTAAGTCCCGGTAAAAAAGATAATGTCCCCCGCCTTTGCGTCCGATGCGGAAACAGGCGTACACTGGTCATAAATCCCCTGTGCGGTAGTTCGTGGAAGGTTATGCACCCCGCTGTTGGTAAATACCCAACACACGAAGCCAGAACAGTCAAAACTTGTGGAAGGGCTTGAGCCGCCCCACACATACGGGAATCCCAAATATTTAGCGGCTTCCTCCATAAGAGCCTGCACCGATGCGTCATCGTAGGCATCCGGCGGTATGGCGTTCCCCGGCAGACCTCCCGGCGTTTCCCCGTAAAGCGTGCCTTCGCCCACATCAAAATAAAATAACGGGTTATAATACTCCCCGTCATACAAACATTCGATATGCAAATGGCTTCCTGTGCTGCTCCCGGTATTACCCGTAGTGCCGATAACCGTACCTTTTTCCACTGTCTGCCCCGCACTCACACTGAGCGTATCCATATGGGCATACTTGGTTGTGTAACCGTCAATCTCAATCGCAACATAATTCCCATAATGGCTGTCATATGCCGCCGCTGTCACCGTACCGTCATGGGCAGCATATACGGTTGTGCCTGTGGGGACTGCTATATCCACGCCCCGGTGAAATTCCTCGTTCCCTGTGACCGGGTTCTTCCGGTATCCGTAATAGCTTGACACATAATAATACCAGTAAAGGTTAAGCGGCGAAGCGAACTCCTGAAGCAGACCGTTAGTTTCCCGGTACATGGCAAAAATCTCCGCCTGTTCGGTATCCATTTTCCCGGAAACAAGGTTCTCAAGTGGTATGGCTGTAAGCGTCACTCTGAGGATACTGACCTCGTATTCTTCTTCCTCCTCATACTCATATTCCTCCTCGGTTTCCTCTCCTGTGACCGGATCAGTGACCGTCCTTGTGCCTGTATTTGTGACCGTCCTTGTCCTCGTTTCCGTATCCGGAGTGAGCGTCAGCGTATACATCTCATCAAAAAGAGCCTGTATTTCACTTTCCACCCCGCTTGCGGTAAATTCCGTATGGACTGCGGACAGATAGCTGATAAGGGTAAACGGGTTATGCCCGATTGCCCCAAGATTGTAGGAATATTCATCATACCCCGGATAGTCTATTTCCACCCGGTCAATCTCATTCTGCAAATCAAGCTCCAGACGGGTAAGCTGTAAATCGGCGGCGTCAATCTCCTCCGGCTTGCTTAAATAGCTTGCCGCTAAAATCGTGGACTGCGTATCCGCAAACATCGCCCCGCAGGACGATACGGAAACCATAATCATCATAAGGAGCAGAGCCATGATGCCCACCGTCACAAGCAAGCCCGCATTTCTCCTTGCGAACTCCTGTAACTTCCTCGCCACAGTGACCGCACCGTTTTTCGTCTTTTCAAACGCCTGCTCCGCTGTTTTTCCTGCCGCCGCTTTCTTCCTCGCCTTGATGTATTCCCGTTTGATGCGCTGTTTCTGTAACCGCTTCTGCAATGCCTTTTTCTGCATCTGCGGGTTTTCTTCCAGAAACTTCTGGTACTGGAAATTGACTTCCTTTTTAAACTGCTTCTTTTCCAACTTCGCCACTTTCGCCCGCTGTTTCTGCTCTTTTCCCTTTATCCGCCTTTTGACAAAAGAAAATAATTCCTCTCCTTTCTGCTCCGATTTGTGTGCGCCCTCCACCGCTGAATTCTCTTTCTCCGTTTCAGCGATTTTCCCATGCACAAAATTCCTGCCCTCATTCTGCATCCGGCGCATGGTGGTCTTTGATAGTCCCTCCTGCTTGAAAGGCTTCTCCTTCTCCAGAGGGACAACCACATATTTTCCCTTCCCGGTTCTCTCGTCAAACACTCTTTGTAAGGTATATTCCCTTGTCTTTGGCAGCTTCGCCCTTGCCTTCTGTACCTTCCTTGCGGCTTTCTGCGCCTGCCGCTGTTTCTTTTGCAGCTTTTTACTTCCGGTAAATTCAGAGCTTTCTTCCCCCTGAAACAGATTTCCGGTATTCTCCGCAAAAGATTCCTCCGTAAAGGTTTTATTTTCCGCTTTTTCCTTCGTGCCGCCTTTATTCCGGTGTTCCCTCTGCACCCGCTTTTTATGGTATTTCCCTTTTTTCTGCGACTGCCTGTAAGTGTCCCTCCGGTGGTAATCTTCCGCATCCGGCTGTTTCTTCTCTTTATCCTCCGTCTGGTTAAAATTCTCCTGCCCGGTAAATCCACTGCTTTCCTTTACAAAATCCGGTTTTTCTTCCTGCCCCGTCTTTTCATCGGACTTTTGGACTTTTTGTCCAGAAGTGTTCCGGTACATCTGCTTTTTTGCCTGAACCTTTGAAGCATGGTTCGGTTTACGCTGTCCGGTATCGCTGCTTAGGGAATCCACGCTTTTATTCTCTGTAAACGTGCTGTTTTTTCCCGGCTGGCTCTCTTTGGGCTTCTGGACTTTTTGTCCAAAAGTTTCCTGCTGTGCCTGCATACCCTTTTCCGTCTGCCTTTTGCCACCCGAACCACGCCCCGGCTTCCCTGTGCCGGAATCCCTCGGCTGATAGGCAGCATTGCCGCCGCCCGTAAAAGCATTGTCAGCTCCCTTATGGAACTTTGCATCTGATTCTTTACGGTAAGCGGTATCCTGTTTTTTCTTCCTTTTCTTTTCTGCCATTAACTGTCCTCATCCCCCTTTGTTACGGATTCTTCCGGCTTAGTATTCATAATCGCAAAGGTCTTTGTATCTGCCGGGTACTTATCCACGAATGGGATAACCACGTTGTCAAACAGTATCAGACCGCTTCCCGGCTCGGAATTGGTGACGTGCATGAGCT
The DNA here is from genome assembly GCF_943193115.1 of Otoolea muris. Classification (NCBI taxonomy): domain Bacteria; kingdom Bacillati; phylum Bacillota; class Clostridia; order Lachnospirales; family Lachnospiraceae; genus Otoolea; species Otoolea muris. The sequence goes on along the minus strand of NZ_CALPCY010000049.1, from coordinate 6,141 downwards.
GTTTCTCCGACAATCCCAACTTATCCGCCAAAATATGCTGGTCTTTGGCGTTCTGGTTTAACAGGTACACAAAATCGCTGTTCCCCAAGATGCCCTCGATTTCCTCCGATTTCAGAAAATCGCCCACGTTCTGTGTCAAACCTGTCGGGATTCCGCCCCACTTCCGAAACCTTTTCCATATCTCGACCGAGTAAACTGCTGTCTGCTTTTCCTTCAGGAGCAAATGGAACTCATCACAGTAGTACCTTGTGGCAACTTTCCGTTCCCTGTTCTGCGATACCCTGTTCCAGACCGCATCCTGCACAATCAGCATCCCTATCTCTTTTAACTGGTTTCCCAAATCCCGAATATCAAAGCACATAATCCGATTGTGTGCATCCACGTTGGTACGGTGGTTAAAATAATTCTGAGAGCCATGCACATACAATACAAGGCTGTTAGCAATCCGTACCGCCTTCTGCTTCGCTTCCCTCTGCATCTCCGGCGCAACGTCCCTCGGCTCATACTTTAACAGCGCATTATACAAATCTTCCAGTATGGGCATATTCTCCGGCTTCGGGTGCTTGAAATACCCGTCATAGATATGCTTGATGCAGGTGTCAATGATGCCCTTCTCGTCATTCTCCAGACCGTCCTTTCCCCCGGCAATCAAATCGCACAGGGTAATCAGGAAATCTCTTTTTAATTTCAACGCTTCCTTGTCCCCCTTATGGGAGAGCTGAATGTCCATCGGGTTTAAGAAGTCTTTTGAATTGGTGGCAAGTTTTACTACCTGCCCATGAAGTGCCTGTACCAGCGGAAAATATTCGCCCTCCGGATCGCAGACAATAATATCATCCTTTGTGATAAGGAAACAGGATAAAATCTCCCTCTTTGCGCTGAACGATTTACCACTGCCGGGTGTTCCCAAAATCACCCCGTTTGGTGTACGCAGCCTTTTCCGGTCTGCCATAATCATGTTGTTGGAAAGTGCGTTCAGACCGTAATAAATGGCAGGTGCAGGCATGAAAAGCTCCTGTGTGCAGAAAGGCACAAGGACAGCGGCGCTCTTTGTGGTGAGGTTTCTTTCAATCCCCACATCGTTACACCCAATCGGCGCACTCGCCATTAACCCCTGTTCCTGTAAATACTGCAAACATCTGAGGTTACAGTTCGCCTGCTGGATAATGCCGGACACCCTCTGCGTCAGGTTCTCCAGTTCCCGCTTCGTCCGCCCGTAACAGGTAATGAGGAAGGTCATCTTGATAAGTTTCTGGTTGCTTGTGTTCAAATCGTCAAGCAGTTCCAGCGTGTCCTTCTCATAAGTCACAATGTCCGTAGGCAGAATATCCATATCGTAACCGCTTCTTACAGCCTTTTTCTGCTCCTCAATTTTCATTTTCTGAATGTCGGTGAGCGCACGTTTTATCATCTTGATTGCTTCCACCGGATCAATAGTCTGCATATGAATGAGTTTTAATAGGAACACTGTAATATCAAGGCTTTTCGGAGCCTACACCCACAAAAAAATATTATTTGAGCTATCACATTACGCAGAAAGCCGTCCGGCATGAAAAAACGGGCGGCTTTTTTGCGTGAATAGCCGGGAGGGAGGCGAAAAAATAGTAACAAAGTTTTAACGCAAGATTTGTGCAACATTCACGAAATTAAAAAAGGAGGTAACGAATGGCAGACGAAAAATTAAACGTGAGTCCGGAGGAAAATCCCCAGCCCAGCTTGTTCGATACTGGCCCGGCGGATGCTCCTGCCCCGGAAACATCCGCGCCGGAGCCCCCGGCCCCGGAGAACATTCCCGAGCAGGCCGCCGTGGATGCGCCCGTCCAGGATGCCCCGGCTGGTGCTCCCGGCGCGGTGAATGTCTCCGCTGACCAGATTGAAAAGCTGATGGCGGAGCGCCGGGCGGCGGAACGTGCGGAGGTGGAAAAAAACGAGCCGCCCGAACCGGAACAGCCGCCCACCCCGGCCCCGGAGGAAAAGGCCGCCGGGGAAAAGGGGCCCGAGAAAAAGGGAAAGGCCGCCAAGGAGAAAACGCCCGAGCCGGGTAAGCCCAAAGCCAAGCGGGGCCGCAAGCCCAAGGAAGAAAAAGCGGGGCCCGGCGAACCGGGAGGGACGGGGGCCCGCCGTGGCCGCCAGTCCAAGGCTGGTAAGGCGGCCACGGACAGGCCCCCGTCCCCACCTCGAGACAAAATGTCCCAAAGCAAAGGGACAAAAGCCGCCCCGGTAAAGGAAGAGGCCCCCGCCGCTCCCCCGCCTGCGCCGGAAGTGTCGCCCCAGCCCCGTGACGCGACCCGCGCCGAAAAGGAAGAGATTGTTTACCTCAACCTCTCGGAGCTGTTCCCGTTCAAAGACCATCCCTTTGGGGTGCGGGACGATGCGGAAATGAAAGGGCTTGTGGAGTCCGTCAAGGACAACGGCGTACACCAGCCCGCGCTGGTGCGTCCCCGCGAGGGCGGCGGCTATGAAATCATCGCGGGCCACCGCCGCCAGCGGGCCAGTGAGCTGGCCGGGTTTGCAAATATGCCGTGTATCGTCCGCAACATGACGGATGACGAGGCCATCCTTGCGATGACGGACGACAACCTGCGCCACCGGGAAAAAATTCTGCCGATGGAAAAGGCACAGTCCCTGAAAATGCAGGTGGAGGCCATCAGCCACCAGGGGACGAAGATGGAGGGCGTGGCCGCCGGGGACGTTGGAAAACGCTCCACGGAAATCGTGGGGGAGCGGAACGGCATGAATTACAAGCAGGTACAGCGGTATATCCGGCTGACCGAGCTTGTGCCGGAGCTCCAGTCTATGGTGAATGAGAAAAAGCTGTCTTTCACCCCCGCCGTGGAAATCTCGTTCATCAAGCCCAAAAACCAGAGGTTTATCGCCGTTTCCATTGAGGGCGAGCAGGCGTCCCCCTCGCTCTCCCAGGCCCAGGAGCTCCGCAAGCTGGATAAGGACGGGAAACTGAACGGCGATGTGATTGACGGCATTTTGAGCCGTGAAAAAAAGGAGGTAGACAAAGTGATTATTTCCGCCGCTGAATTGAACAAGTATTTCGGCAAGGACGCCACGCCCCGGGAAATGAAAGACCAGATTATGTCCCTGCTGGCCGAATGGAAAGAGAAACAGCCCCCGGAGCGCACCGCCCCGGAGAAAAAGACCGACCGGGAAAAGTAAGCCTTGAGACATTTTGTCCCAAGGCTTTTCTCTTTCCCGCGCCCCTCCCCCGCGCCTTGCATAGCGTTCTTTTAGAGAGGGGCTCTGGTGGTATATCCCCCGTCGCCGCCTACTACTGAGCACAGCCGGGAGTGGGCGGTCAAGGGGCGGAACGCCCGCCGCCTGCGGCGGCTTGCCCTTGACGGCCCGCCCCGGCTGTGCCACCCCTCCCGGCGCGGCGGGGGATATATCCTCCAGAGCCGCCCCCTTTCCCATGAATGGGAAAGGGCGGGGGGAAAGGGCTGAACGACAACTATTAAAATATCGGAGGTAAACGAATATGAAACGACCCCTTGCTTATATCACCGCCGCTTGGTATGGCGGCGACACGGAAAACGCGGAGCTGGCCGCGCAGTATTGCCGGGCGGTCTACGATGCGGGCTTTGCCCCTATCTGCCCGGCCTTGTTCCTGCCCCTTTTCCTCAATGACGCGGTTCCCGAGGAGCACAAGAGCAGCATCGACATTGGCCGCGACCTGCTCCGCCGCTCCCGGGTACTGGTGGTGTGCGGGCATACCGTCACCGAGTCCATGAAGAACGACATCGCCGTGGCCCAGCGGCTGGGCATCACCGCTACCACCCTTGAGGGCATTTTGACCGTCAAGGGACAGGGCCGCCGCTGACGTGGCCGCGCTGTTCGAGGCGTACATCACCAATCTGGGGAAATACAACGAGGGCGAGCTGGTGGGGGAAACGCTGAAATTCCCCACCAGCCCCCAGGCGGTGGAGGCGCTGTTAAAGAATATCGGCGTGGACGGCATACGCTACGAGGAATTTTTCATCACCAGCTTTGACGGCGATGTGCTGGGGCTCTATGACTATCTGGGCGAGTATGAAAATCTGGACGAGCTGAACCATCTGGCCTGCCTGCTCTCGGAGCTCCCCCAAAGCGAGATTGAAAAATTCGAGGCCGCGCTCCATATGGGGGCGCATACCTCCAGCGTGGCAGACATCATCAACCTTGCGGAAAATCTGGACTGCTTTGAATTTTACCCGGATATTGAAAGCGAGGACGATTTGGGCCGCTGCTATGCAGAGGACTTGCCGATACCCGCCGAGCTGAAAGACTACTTTGACTATGAGGCATACGGGCGGGACATATCCATCAATGAGGGCGGCCACCTTGCCCCCGGCGGCTATATCGTCCAGACTGGCGATATTAAGGAAGTCTACCACGGGATAGAGGATATTCCCAAGGAACACAAGGTTTTTGCCCTCCCCCGGCTCTCCATCCGGGAGCAGATGGCTGCCTACAAGGAAGTGATTGACCGTTCCTCTCTGGCGGCTGAACGCAAGCACCCGGAAACAAACCGGGAGGAGCGGTGACTTCGAGACATTTTGTCCCAAAGGCCGGAGGGCTATCCCCCATGAAAGGAGGCGGTTCTGATTGATTGACGAGGATGTTTCCCGGCGCACTATCGCGCTATCCATGCGGACGGGAAAGCTGACGGCCCGGGTGCTGGCCTATGCGCTCCGGGCGGCTGGCCGGAAGATACAAAAGGAACGCCGGGCCCACCAGACGCCCCACGGCAGGCAGTCCGTGAAAAAGCTCATGGCCCACGGCGCGGCCACGAACAGTATCGAGCTCACCGGGGCCCCAAAAGAATTTGACCGGGTGGCCCGGAAGTGGAACGTGGATTATGCCTTTTACAAGACCGGGCCGGACAAATATCTGCTGTTCTTCAAGTCCGGGCAGGCGGATGCAATCACAGCTTGTTTTGGGGAGTATTCCCGCCGGGTGCTGGATAAGGCAAAGACTGACCGCGTACCCATCCGGGAACAGCTCAGACGGGCCGCCGCCGAGATACTGCGCCAGCCCGCGCCCCAAAAGAAAGACCGCGTAAAGGAGGCCGCCCATGAGGACAGATAAGCTGAAAAAGTACCTTTTGCCGAACCTCCCCTATCTGTTCATCGCGTGGGCCTGCCTAAAGGTGGGGACGGCCTACCGTCTGGCGGCGGGGGCGGATTTGGCCCACAAGCTGGTGGGGATGGTGGCGGCCCTCGGCCCGGCCTTTGCCGACTTCGCGCCGGGGCTTGCTCCTTTTGACTGGCTCACTGGCATCGTGGGGGCTGTGGCGATCCGGCTGATTATCTATCAGAAAAGCAAAAAAGCCCAAAAATATCGCCGGGATGAAGAGTATGGTTCGGCCCGCTGGGGAACGGAAAAAGACATCAAGCCGTTCACCGACCCCAGGTTTGAGAACAACATCATTCTGACCGGGACGGAATTTCTCACCACAAACACCCGGCCCGCCGTCCCCGCCAACGCCCGGAACCTGAATTGCTGTGTTGTCGGTTCCTCCGGCTCCGGCAAGACCCGGTTCTGGCTCACGCCCCAGCTTTTGCAGGCCCATTCCTCCTATGTGGTGGTAGACCCAAAAGGCGGGGTGCTGGAGCAGGCGGGCTTTTTCCTGCAACGGAAAAAGGGATATAAAATCAAGGTTTTTAACAGCATTGATTTTTCCCGCTCCATGCACTACAACCCGCTGGCGTACATCCGCAACGAGGCCGACATTTTGAAATTCGTCAATACCTTAATCGCCAACACCAAAGGCGAGGGCAAGGAGGGCGACCCGTTCTGGACGAAATCAGAAACGCTCCTATACTGCGCCCTTATCGCCTATATCATCTTCGAGGGCCCGGACGAGGACAAGAACATGAACACGCTGGTAGACATGATTTCCGGCATGGAGGTCAAGGAGGACGATGACGACTTTATGAACGCGGTGGACTATATGTTCGCCGGGCTGGAAAAGAGAAAGCCGGACTGTTTCGCGGTCAAGCAGTACAAAAAGTACAAGCTGGCCAGCGGCAAGACCGCCCGCTCCATACTTATTAGCTGTGGCGCAAGGCTGGCCCCATTTGACAGTGCAGCGACACGTTGTCGCATATAAACTTTGCGTAGGATTTTCCTGCAAAGAGGTAAAAGTGACGG